>SLOR01000007.1 GCA_007132395.1 Bacteroidales bacterium | reverse complement strand
CTCTGTAGTGACCAATGTTTGAATCAGACATCACCTTCGACGGGCTCAGGCTCCGTAGTGACCAAGGTTTGCATCTGACATCGCCTTCGACGGGCTCAGGCTCCGAAGTGTGCCTGGCTATTGGGCGATTTTTAAAATTCAATCTTTTCCCCTTTGCGCATTCTTTTCCCCTTTGCGTGCTGTAGAATCTTATAAACAAATTATTCATCCTCTATTTTAACAAGAAACGAACACTTTCCCTGATGGTTTGTTCTAAAAACAGTGATGCAAATTATTACACCATCTAACTACGTAGATACTTTGTTATGGAAAACAAACTCCCCAATATTATAGAACTCAAGGTTGAAGGGATGAGCTGTACCAATTGTACCCTGGGTATTAAAAAAGCACTGGAGAAAAAAGGGTTCGAGTCCGTGGAAGCTGATTTTACCACCGATGATGTGCGCTTTGAAACCCCCGATGAATCACGTGTGGGCGATGCGGTGAAAACCATTGAGGGCTTGGGTTATAAAGTTACTTTTCGCAAGGATGAACTTTACGACGAAAAGCCTCAAAAAAAAGGACTCAGCGCCATAGAAAAGAAATTCTGGTTTACGGCTATTTTTACGGTGCCGCTAATTATGGCCATGTTTATCCCCATCGACCTGCTGCATAACGACTACTTCCAGCTGGCACTTACCATTCCTGTTTTTGCCGTGGGGTTCTGGCACTTCGGGCGCAGTGCACTCAACAGTCTTAAGGCCGGGGTTACCAATATGGATGTCCTGATATTCATGGGGAGTACAGCCGCTTTTGTTTACAGCCTGGTAGGAACCATTTACCGGCTGGGGCACGATTATTTATTTTATGAAACCTCTGCAAGTATCATTAGTATTGTACTTCTGGGTAATATGCTGGAGCATCGTTCGGTTAAGAAAACCACCTCAGCGGTAGATGAGCTCACCCGGCTGCAGAAAACCACTGCCAAACGCATCCGGCAAGAGCTGCATGAAGGGCAGGAATACATAGATGAGGTAGATGCTTCGCTAATTCAAACCGGTGAAATGGTGCTGGTGAATACCGGTGATAAAATCCCCGTAGATGGAGAAATATACTGGGGGTATGGAAGTATAGATGAATCTATGGTTTCAGGTGAAAGCATTCCGGTGGATCGCACCAAAGGGGATAAAGTAGTGGGAGGTACCATCCTGGAAACAGGAAACATTAAGGTGCGCGCCACTGCCACGGGAAAAGATACGGTGCTGTCGCAGATTATTGAAATGGTGCGCAATGCACAGAAAGACAAGCCCCGCCTGCAAAACCTGGCCGATAAAATCAGCGCCGTATTTGTACCTACAGTAGTGATTATTGCCACCCTTACCCTGGTGGGATGGTATTTTGTGGGTGATTTACCCTTTCGTGATGCTTTGATGCGTGGTGTGGCAGTGCTGGTGATTGCCTGCCCCTGTGCGCTTGGCCTGGCCATTCCTACCGCTGTGGTGGTAGGACTGGGAAGAACCGCCAAAAATGGAATCCTCATCAAAGGAGGAAGTGTTTTTGATAAGTTTCCCAGGATAGAGAAAATCATTTTCGACAAAACGGGTACCCTCACCACAGGTAAGTTTCGGGTTAAGCACCTTGAAGCCACGGGTGGCAAAAGCCAGCAAAGTCTGGTAGCATTGCTTTACAGTATGGAGAAACATTCTTCTCACCCCATTGCCAAATCCATTGTAAGGGAATTCAGCGGAACAGAAACAATACCCTTCGAACATGTGGAAGAAGAAAAAGGCCTGGGACTTACTGCCAGCGATAAAGAAGGGAATGTGTATAAAGCAGGTTCCTATGAAATGGTAAGGGCCCTGACCGCCGATAACAACCACAATATTTATCTTACCATGAATGATAAACTCATAGGATGGGTGGACATTGAAGATGAGATAAAGCCTGAAGCCAAAGCTGCTATAGATTACCTGAAGTCGCGTGATATATCTCCTGTATTGCTGAGTGGTGACAGAGAAAACAAATGCATGGAAATTGCCGAAAAGCTTGGCATTGAAGAAGTATATTTTGAAAAACGGCCTGAGGAAAAACTGCAAATTGTCGAACAACTTTCCGCAAAATATAAAGTAGCTATGGTGGGTGACGGTATCAATGATGCACCCGCGCTGGCCAAAGCCTTTGTGGGTATCAGTATGAGTGATGGCACACAGGTGGCGGTGAAATCGGCCGAGGTAGTGCTGCTGAAAGGAAACCTGGAACTGCTGAGCAAAACCTTTGCTATGGCACGGGTAACCCAGCGTACCATCAAGGAAAACCTTTTCTGGGCATTTTTCTATAATGTAATGGCCATTCCTCTTGCCATTGTAGGTTTGTTAAGTCCTATGGTCGCGGCTGCTGCCATGGCATTGTCAGATGTAATTGTGGTGCTGAACTCCCTGCGCCTCAAGCGCAGAAAGCTAAGGGTATAGCGTGACTTTCTAAATTCAAACAAACAAAATCTTTATAATATAAAAAGCAAAGGGCTGCAGTTGCAGCCCTTTGTGATTTGAGTTCCGGAATGTTTTAAGAATTTTGCTTTCTGAACCTGTATCCTTTATCCATTCATTGAAAGAAGGAACTCTTCATTATTTTTTGAATGTCTTATTTTGTTCATCAAGAATTCCATTGCTTCAACGGGTGTCATATCAGCAATGAATTTACGTAGTACCCATATACGGTTCATCATATCTTTATCCATAAGCAGATCTTCACGACGTGTACCGGAAGAAACGATATCAATAGAGGGGAAGATACGCTTGTTGGAAAGTCTGCGATCGAGCTGCAATTCCATGTTACCGGTACCCTTAAATTCTTCAAAGATTACCTCATCCATTTTGGAGCCCGTATCTATAAGGGCTGTGGCAATGATTGAGAGGGAGCCTCCGTTTTCGATGTTACGTGCAGCTCCGAAGAAACGCTTGGGTTTGTGCAAGGCGTTGGCATCTACACCACCGGAGAGCACTTTACCTGAAGCAGGAGCAACAGTGTTAAAGGCACGAGCCAGCCGGGTAATGGAGTCGAGCAGAATTACCACATCGTGACCACATTCTACCATTCTCTTGGCTTTTTCCAGCGCAATGCCTGCAACCTTAACGTGGCGTTCAGCGGGCTCGTCGAATGTGGAAGAAATAACTTCTGCCTTTACGTTGCGTGCCATTTCGGTAACCTCTTCGGGGCGCTCGTCAACAAGCAGCACGATAAGGAAAACTTCGGGATGGTTGGCTGCAATGGCGTTGGCAATATCTTGCAGTAATACGGTTTTACCGGTTTTGGGCTGTGCCACGATAAGTCCCCGCTGTCCTTTTCCAATAGGGGCAAACATATCAATGATGCGGGTGGAAATGTTGGATTGCGAATGACCTGTCAGTTGAAATTTTTCCTGTGGGAAAAGAGGAGTTAAGAAATCAAAGGGCACCCTGTCGCGCACTTCAGCGGGGTTGCGGCCGTTGATTCTTTCCACTTTAATCAGCGGGAAATATTTTTCGTTCTCCTTGGGAGGGCGAATACCTCCTTCTACGGTATCTCCGGTTTTCAAACCAAAAAGCTTAATCTGGCTTTGCGACACATAAATATCGTCGGGAGAGTTCAGGTAGTTATAGTCGGAAGATCGCATAAATCCATAGCCATCGGGCATAATTTCCAATACCCCTTCGGCAGAGATGATACCGTCAAATTCGTAAACGGGTTCTTTTTGTCGGGGTTCGAAATTTTTGGATTTATTATGCTGATTATCCTTGCTTAGCTGATTGCCGTCTTTTTCCTGTCCTTTAGGAGCCCTTTCACCACCACCCTGCTGATGCGGGTGATTTCTTTTTTGCTGATGCTGCTGGGCAGGTTGCTGGGCAGGCTGTTGAGCAACCTGTTGAGCAGGCTGTTGAGCAACCTGTTGGGTTTTTTCACGCTCTTTATTTCTTTCCGGCTCAGGCTTCCTTTCCTGCTGTGCAGGTTGGCTTCTTTCCTGGCCTTGCTGCTTTTCAGCATCCCTTGCAGGAGCAGGCTGGTTTTCTCTGGCTTGAGGCTTATGTTCGGGTCTTTTATCCCTGGCTTCTGTTTCCCTGGGCTTGTTACTTTCAATTTGCTTCTGGGGTTGGGAAGCTGCGGGTGGAGTGTTTTCTTCTTTGGCAGGCTTTTGCTGACCGGCTTCATCCGATGCCGCTTTGGCATTTTGGGCAGCCGCAGAAATACGGCTTTCCTGTTTTTCGTCTTTGTTTTCTTTCCTGGCAGTTTCCTGCTTGCCTGCTCCGGTACTTTTTACCGGTATTCTTTTGCGGGGACGTCCCGGACGTATCTCACTCTTTTCTTTTTGCAGCATCTCCTCAGTAGGGTTGAGTGCTTGTGCATCAAGAATTTTGTAAATAAGTTCCTGCTTTTTAAAAGAATCTACTTTTTTAATTTTAAGGTTCTTGGCAATATCCTTTAATTCAGGAAGAAGTTTGTTGTTCAAGGCTACAATATCGTACATGAATTGTATGAATTAAGAATTAATTTCAATCGATTTTGAAAAGATATGGTTGTAAAAATTTTCGGGTATTTGAAAAACGAAATTGCCCGTTTTGTGTAAACCACAATACTTTCTTGCATCGCAGAATGCGATTTTACAAAAACAGTCGTAAGGCAAATTGGTTTAGAATTATCGAAAAATCAAAGAAAATTTATTGAAGGAATTGTATTGCAAATATACAGATATTCGTTTAATTGCAAAATAAAACCACTTTTTTATTTGCCTGTTGCCGTGCTAAAGCCATTGTCAGGAGCAAAAAAAACCTTGATGGCTGTGGATAAAGTTTTATTTTTGTGTCAGTATTTAATCATTCTAAAGCAAAAAACCATGTTACAACGAATCCAAACCGTGTATTTATTTCTTGTTCTTGTATTTGCCGTGCTGTTTCTATCCTTTCCCATGGCAACCCTTCAGGCAGGTATTGAATCTTTTATTGTGAAACCTTGGGGGATAGTGCCTTCGGGTACCCTGGAAGTGGGGGGGTATTTCAGTATTTTAGGCATGGTTTGCCTCGTGCTTGCTTTTGTAATTATGATTCTCAGTGTGTATACTACCTATAAGTTTAAAAAGCGTTTGCTTCAGATCAAGCTGGGGAAAATCAACCTTTTTCTCCATATGATACTGGTTGTTTCTGCCTTCTTTTACCTTGATGGAGTAAGGAAAGGACTGGATGCATCTTTCTCTTTTGGTTTGGCAGTTATTTTCCCTTTGTTGTCTATGGTAATGATTTTTATGGCCAATCGCGCTATTCGAAGGGATGAGGAACTGGTGCGTTCTGCAGACCGCTTGCGCTGAGAAAACATCTCCACAAAAAAGAAGAGGATTTCTCAAAGGGCTCAAAAACCAGCTGCCACTGTTGTGAAATCCTCTTTTTTGTGCAAGCAATATTCGACTCCTTACTAATCCACAAGTCTTTTTGTGATATAGTCTGAATTAAACAAAGCCAGTGCTCCCATATACTTGAGTTTAAACTTGACAAGAGAGCCTACTTTGTAATTTTTGGGGTTTTTACCCAGGTCAATTACTACGATGTCGGAGCTGGCACCTGCTATCTCCAGACTTTTATCCACGGGTACGAGGTAGTCGGGAGAAATATCCAATAAGCCAATATCGATAAGAGCCCGCCAGGATTTTTTCCCATAATCATCAGGATTGATCTCGTACATCTCACCGGATGGATTTTCTGCCAGCTCTCCTTCGGGAACAACAGGCTTTTCAAGCAATTCAATGATTTCGGCGTACAGGGTAATCACATCATCCTTCATTCCCTTTATGGTTTTACCTGTTACCAGGTTATTGCCAAAATAGAGGGTTTCGCCCACCCTGAAATGATTAATACCTTTGGGTAGCTGCTTTTTTTGAATCATGGGGAAAGTAACAGACGACCCGCCGGAAATCCATTTGATCTTCCTGTTGAATTTAAGCTCAATTATTTGCTTGTAAAGGCTTAACTGAACCAATTTGTCGTGCGAGGGCATTACACCGTACATGCAGTTGAAGTTGGTACCAAAGCCAATTACCTCTACGTTGGGAAGCTCAAATATACTTTCATAGAAGCTTACCAGGTTTTCTCCCAGCACACCTTCGCGCAAATCGCCCATCTCAATCATGATAATTACCCTGTGTACCTTTTCCTGCCTGGCTGCTTCCTTGCTTATAAGCTGCATGGTTTCCAGATCAGAGTTAAAGCTCACGTCGGCGTATTTTACAATAGTACGAAGGCTCTTACGCGGAGGAGGTTTGATGTAAACCGTAGTAACATCCGGATTGATTTTTTTAATCTTCTTAAGGTTGCTGATTCGGGAGTCCAGCAATTCGCGGGCTCCCATATCAACCAACTCTTTTAAATATATTTCATTGCCACAAAGGAGCTTGCTTACGATACCCCATTCAATATTGTTTTTGGCAAAGAAATCATTAAGGAAATTAAAGTTATGTCTTAATTTTTTACTACTGATGGTTATTTCAGCCATTTTTTTTTAGTTAGCGGTTAAGTCTCATTTCCAGATATTTGCTGGTAAATCCCAGTTTTTCATACAAAAATCTGGCAGGGTTTTCGGGTTCAACATGAAGTTTAATGCTTCCTTCGCATTTGTCAAAGGTTTTGAGCATAAGGTCTTTACCCAGGCCCTTGCCTCTTTGGTTTTTATGAACAGCAATATATACGAGGATGTTTTCGGGGATATAGCCTTCCATCCCGGTTTTGTTAATGATAACGGCACCCGTTACCTGTCCGTTTTCTTTGGATACAAGTACAAATCCGCCGAATTTCTTTTTGTCATCAATGGCAAAGTTGATGCAACGCATGATGGAGTCATGGTCGTCGCCAAATTCGTCCAGATGTTCATACAAAAAGTCGGCTACCTCTTTTTTCTGTTCTTCACTTACCTTGTCTTGAGGGGTATAAAAAATGTAGTCCATAATTAAAATTTAAGAGTTAGGGGGTTAATAAAATATCATCT
>SLOR01000051.1 GCA_007132395.1 Bacteroidales bacterium | reverse complement strand
GTCCATATCGGGATTGCTGCGACCGTATTTAACATCCGGGCGCATGAGGATTTCCATCCAGTTGTCGGGGGAAATCTGGTCAGCAAAGCGCGAGCGGGGTGTATACACAATGGCCAGCTCATTAGTTGCAAACGGCAGGTACCAATCGGCATGCTCAGGTATAAGCATATTTTCGATAACCATATAATCGGCCGACATAAACACATCGGCAGGAGTATTGATATCTATCACCCTTCGTGCCCCGGCCTTACTGCCCCAGGCCTCTGTAAGAATCCTTACCTCCGGGTTTTCCTCGCGAAAGGCTTTGGCAATTTCATGCACGGGAAGGGTAAGGCTGCCCGCGTGGATGATGTGGAGGGTATTGGCTTTATCAGTTCTGCTACTATTATCGCAGGAGATAAAAAATAAGAGTATACACCCAGTGATTATGATTTGCACCCACCTGGTCATAGTTAACTTTTTTCTAAACAAAAATTCCACAAAAAAACCATCAGCTTTCACAGAAAAAGCAGATGGTAAATTCTTTAAAATCCCGGAATAGAACCACCGGGTTCAAATACTTACAAACTTGTCAGGCGTTGTTTTCCTGCAGTTGTTCCGTTTGTTCTGCGCTATCGGTATAAGCCGGGCAAAGCTGCTGCGAGCGGCATCCGCTTAATGAGAGTCCGATAAGCATGAGAGCGAAAACAGCATAAACGATTCTTTTTTTCATGACCTGGATGGTTTTGATGGAATAGTATTTCCGGGGTTATCAATAAAATTTCCTGTTTGGGCAACTGCTAATACAGCATGCATTCACAAAAATAATATAATTTTCCAATGCGCCATATCCGTAATAAACGTAAAATTAAAAAGGATGGGAAAACCTTCAAGCGGCTTTCCCATCCCCTTCTTTTCCTGTCACTTCTGCAACTTTTGGCAATCTTCAGTTAACAATTACACAATGATTGCCTGCAATAGGCAATTGCAGTAGTTCAAGTGCCTGACTGTAGTTCATAATACTTTTGATTACCTGGTCTCCGGGTGTCATCCGTGCTTCGTTACGGGCGGGTTGCTTATCCAGAATTCCGGCTACAATCAACTCAAACTCCTCTTCCGTTAATTCTTTTTTTTCAACCATTTCTGTAAGAAACTCAAGTATCATAGTCAGATCATTTTCAAGAGTAGAAAATTCTTTCATTAGCAGATATTTAATTGAACCATTCATTTCATCAGTATAACGAAGGCTTGTTTTCATTTATTTTACCCCCCGGGGAATAAAATGAAATTAACATGGTAATACCTCATAAATGATTCTGAAATTTGTATTTTTGCTGCTCATAATTATCTATCATCCTATCAAAAACAAAACATAACCGACAAGATGAACGTTCACGAATATCAGGGAAAGTCACTGTTAAAAAAATACGGCGTACCGGTACCGCAAGGCATCATGGTAGAAAGTGTTGAAGATGCCATAGCTGCAGCGAAAAAAATTAAGGAAACTACCGGAAATGAAGTATGTGCAGTAAAAGCACAGATTCATGCCGGGGGCCGCGGAAAAGGCGGTGGAGTAAAAATCGCCAAAAATATTGAAGAGGTAAAGACCTTTGCTTCTGCCATACTGGGTATGCAGCTGATTACTCCTCAAACCAGTGCTGAAGGTAAGAAAGTGCGCAAGCTGCTTATCGAACAAAACATTTACTACCCTGGCCCGGGCGAGCCCTCCGAAATTTACATGAGCGTGCTGCTCAACAGGGCCACATCACGCAACATGATTATGTATTCTCCCCGTGGCGGGATGAATATTGAAGAGGTGGCCGAAGAAACGCCCGAAGAAATCTTCACCGAAGAAATCGATCCCAAAACAGGGATTCAGCCCTATCAGTGCCGTCGCATTGCCTTTAACCTGGGCCTGAGTGGTGCAGCATTCAAAAACATGGTAAAGTTTATCCCCACCCTGTACAATGCTTACGTGAAAAATGATGCTACATTGCTGGAAATCAATCCACTCTTCAAAGCTGCCGACGACAGAATCCTGGTGGCCGACTGCAAGATGAGCATCGACAGCAATGCCCTGTACCGTCATCCCGAAATTCTGGAGATGCGCGACCTGCATGAAGAAGACCCCATGGAAGTGGAGGCCGGCAAGTATGATTTGAATTATGTAAAGCTGGATGGTAACGTGGGCTGTATGGTTAATGGCGCAGGCCTGGCCATGGCAACCATGGATATTATCAAACTTTCCGGTGGTGACCCCGCCAACTTCCTCGATGTGGGCGGCTCGGCCAATGCCAAGCGTGTGGAAGAAGCATTCCGTATCATCCTGAAAGACCCCAATGTAAAGGCCATCCTGGTAAATATTTTCGGAGGTATCGTGCGCTGCGACAGAGTGGCACAGGGTATCGTGGATGCCTACAAAAACATTGGAGAGATTAACATCCCCATCATCGTTCGCCTTCAGGGCACCAATGCTGAAGAAGCAAAGAAAATTATCGATGAGTCGGGCCTTCAGGTTAAATCAGCAATCCTTCTTAAAGAAGCAGCCCAACTGGTTACAGAAGTACTTCAGTAACAGAAATACGTTTTCGCTAATATTTAAAAGCTTTCCGCGGTTGCGGAAAGCTTTTTTATTGCCAGTAAAGGGCTTTCGACCCAATGTTTTTCTTAATTTTGCCTGCGCAACATTAAGGCAGTTAAACTTTTGGAAATCCCTGCGGTTTACTGATAACCGAAATGCATGTAACGCAACACCCTTTTATATTATATTCAAAACCTAACAATTTTTATTATATGAAAACCACTGTATTTAAAGAAAAGCATGAGGCCATGGGAGGCAAGATGGTTGAATTTGCCGGATTTTACATGCCCGTGCAGTTTGAAGGTATAAATATTGAGCATCAGACCGTACGCGAAGCCCTGGGCGTTTTTGATGTTTCGCATATGGGCGAAATATGGGTAGAAGGTCCTAAGGCCTTTGACCTGGTGCAGAAAGTCAGTTCGAACGACATACAGGTGCTCAGTGAAGGAAAAGTACAATACACCTGCTTCCCCAATGACAAAGGAGGTATCGTGGACGATTTCCTGGTGTATCATTTTTCAAAGGAAAAATACCTGCTGGTGGTAAATGCTTCCAACATAGAAAAAGACTGGAACTGGCTCAACCAGCAGAATGAAGGCATAGGAGCTGAGTTGCGCAACGCTTCTGATGAAACTGCTCAGCTGGCAGTACAAGGACCCCTGGCTTTGAAAGCCATGCAGAAACTCACTGATGAACCCATCGAGGATATGCCTTTTTACACTTATAAAGAGGTTGAATTTGCAGGCGTGAAAGATGTACTAATTTCTACTACAGGGTATACTGGTGCCGGTGGATGCGAAATATACTTCCCCAATGCAGATGGTTTGAAAATTTATGACGCCGTGATGGAAGCCGGAAAAGAATTCGGCATTAAACCTATCGGTCTGGCAGCACGCGACACCCTGCGCCTGGAAATGGGATTCTGCCTTTATGGAAATGATATCGATGATACCACTTCACCCATTGAGGCCGGACTGGGATGGATTACCAAATTTGTGGAAGGTAACGACTTTGTAAACCGTGCCAACATTGAAAAGCAAAAGCAGGAAGGCGTAACCCGCAAGCTCATTGGATTTGAAATGGTTGACAAAGGCATTCCAAGACAACATTATCCCATTGTGGACGCAGAAGGCAACACAATCGGTGAAGTGACTTCAGGTACCATGGCCCCCTCGCTGAAAAAAGCTATTGGTATGGCCTATGTAAAGCCCGAATTTGCCAAAAGCGGAACTGAAATCTTCGTAGAGGTACGCGGTAAAGCCCTGAAAGCAGTAGTGGTGAAAAGACCGTTTTATAAAGGATAAAGTAATTAGTGGTTAGGGATTAGGGGTTAGAGTGTGGCACCACCTCTAACCTCTTACCCCAAACCTCTATCCCCACGCGATTCTGTGTCTCAGCGGTAATAATAACTTCCGTTCTCCGATTTCCAATATCCTCATACCCCAAACCTCATACCCCCATTATGTATTCCGAACAAGGCAAATACCCCATCGAAGTATGTATCTCGCCCCTGTCATGGCCTTTGTTTCAGAAAGAGGGTGCAGTGGTAATTGTTACCGATATTTTCCGGGCAACCACATCTATGGTAGCAGCCTTCCAGAACCGGGTGAAGTCTATTATCCCCGTGGCAGAAGTTGCAGAAAGTATTGCTTACAAGGAAAAAGGATATATCGTTTCGGGGGAAAGAGAAGGCAAAACCCTGGAGTGTGCCGAGTTTGGCAATTCTCCCTTTAACTTCATGGAGCCGCGTCTGCAGGGCAAAACCGTGGTAATGAATACCACCAACGGCACACAGGCCCTGAAAATGGTAAAAGATGGCAACAACCTGGTGGGCATCGGTGCTTTTACCAACAGAGACGCCATTTGCAACTGGGCCATGGAGCAGCAACGCCCCATTATCATTTTCTGCGCCGGATGGAAAAACCGGTTTTCCCTGGAGGATACCCTCTTTGCCGGTGCTGCCGTACAATATATCCTTGAAAATGGCAAGGGAGATTTTCATACCATGTGCGACTCGGCCATCAGCAGTGCCGACCTGTGGCAGCTCTCACAGAGCAATCCACGAGCCTACATTGAGAAAGCAGCCCATCGCCACCGGCTGAAGAAAATGGGGCTGGACGATATTCTTGACTACAGCATGCAGCTCAACACCTGCCAATGCGTTCCCGTACTTAAGGGTGAAGAAATCGTGGATAGTAAAGCCTGAAACTTCTATTCTGATATTCCTTAGAAATAATTTTCTGCCAGCAGAATTCAAAAAAGAAATAGTTTTTTAAACTACTCCATACTTTGCCATTTGCCCGAAAAACTGTATTTTTAATAGTTAAAACCTGAAGTTCAAAGGCTTACACAAAGCATTTATCTTAACTTCAATTGGTTTCGATATAAATTATTCGGGCATGCTGGCAAAAAAACGACAAGTTTTCTCTCTGGTATTTGCTACCCTTCTGGTGCTGGCACCCCACTGGGATGCCTTTTCCTTTGGGTTTGCCGCCCACAGGAAAATCAACCGCATGGCCGTTTTTACCCTCCCGCCTGAGATGATAGGTTTTTTTCGTCTTCACATAGAATATATAACAGAGCATTCCATCGACCCCGACCGCAGGGCACACACCGTACCCGGAGAAGCACCTCGACACTACATTGACATTGATCATTTCGGCACAAATCCGTTCGACAGCATGCCCCGACGCTGGAGGGATGCTGTGGAAAAATACTCCGAAGATACCTTGCAAAAATACGGGGTACTGCCCTGGCATGTAAACACAATGATGTACCGGCTTACCCGGGCATTTGAAGATGAAGACGTGGACAGAATACTTTACAATGCCACACATCTGGGTCATTATATTTCCGATTTGTGTACGCCCCTGCACACCACCAAATACTACAACGGACGTGTGCCCGAACAACGGGGCATCCATGCCCTGTGGGAAAGCCGCCTGGTAGAACTCTATGCCGACAGCTACAATTACCTTGTGGGAAGAGCCGAATACATCGAATCGCCCCTTGACAGGGCCTGGGAACTTATCGAAGAAAGCCATGCCCATGTGGACAGCATTTACCTTGTGTTTGACAGCCTGATGACGCATATGCCCCCCGATGTAATTTTCGCCCATGAAATGCGCGGGCAAAGCACACAAAGAACCTTTTCCCGCACCTTTTCTCATGCCATGCACCAAGCCATGCAGGGAATGGTGGAAAGACAGATGCGACGGGCGGTAAAATCGACGGGCGACTTCTGGTACACCGCATGGGTAAACGCCGGACAACCCGACCTGTACAAACTGGAAAGCAAAGCCCTTAGCAGGGCATTTCGGCGACAGCTGGAAAGAGAAGAAAAAATGTATAGCCGCATTCAGTAACTGGAAGAAAGGCTCTCCCCTGTCATTGAATTGGAATAAAAGAATCGTTGAATCGTTTATAAAAATTACCCTATTACACACATCCTAACCACACTGCTACCATGAAAACATTTACACTACTTTTGCTGTTCACAATTATTCTTTCGGGTTGCCAGTTCAACGCCCAAAAACCCCCAGAATCTATGACCGAATTCCAGTACCAGACCGAACAATTTGCCGATATACGCATCCTCCGTTATTACATCCCGGGTTTCGAAGAACTCAACCTGGAAGAAAAAAAACTTATCTACTACCTGCACGAAGCTGCCCTGGCCGGAAGGGATATTTACTGGGATCAGAACTATAAGCACAACCTCAGCATCCGCAAAACCCTGGAGCAGATAATAAAGCATTACAACGGAGATCGTGATAGCGAAAGTTTCCGGCATTTTCTCACCTATGCCAAGCGGGTTTTTGTTTCCAATGGTATCCACCATCATTATTCCACACAAAAAATTCTTCCCGAATTTAACGAAGATTACTTTATTGAGTTGGTCAACAACTCCCCCGAAGGCAATTTTCCCCTGGAAGAAGCAGAATCTATCAGCGAACTCCTGAAACTGCTGCTGCCGGCAATATTCGATTCCTGCCTGGATGCCCGCCGGGTAAATCTTGACCCACAGGCAGATATGGCCTTGCAGTCGGCCAATAATTTTTACGAAAATGTAAACCAGGAGCAGGTGGTAGCCTTTTACAAAAACCTGCATGACCCCGATGACCCAACTCCTGTGTCGCACGGACTCAACTCCAGGCTCAGCGTGCACAATGAAGAAATTGTTGAACGCATTTGGAAAATTAATGGCCTGTATTCACCTGCCATAGAACGTATAGTAGCCTCCCTTTCCAAAGCACGCGGTGTGGCACAGAATCCGCATCAGCGAAAAATCATCCAGGCTCTTATAGAATTTTATGAAACCGGTGACCTGGAAAAGTTTGATGAATACAGCATTTTATGGGTGCAGGATACTATTTCGGATATTGACTTTACCAATGGCTTTATTGAGGTGTACGGCGATCCCTTTGGCATCAAAGGAGCATATCAGGCGAT
>SLOR01000097.1 GCA_007132395.1 Bacteroidales bacterium | reverse complement strand
TATTTAGTGGTAGTGGTTGGTTATTTTGGACTTATCACCATTATTTCTTTATTGACCAAAAAAGTGGCCAGTCGTTCGGCTGCCGATTATCTTGTGGCCGGCCGTAATCTGGGTGTTATCGCCTGCGCCGTGGTGGTGGCTTCGGAATGGCTGGGAGGCATGAGTACCATAGGGGTAAGCGAAAGGGCCTTTATGTCGGGTACCATGCAACCCATCCTGTATAATATTTCCACGGCCATCGGGATGATTATTATCGGTTATACCGTGGCAAGGCACTACCGCGACAACAATGTACATACCGTAAGCGAAATGCTGGAAAACCTATTTGGCCGACGTGCAAGGGCTATTTCGGCCATTGCATTTTTGTTTGCCTATATAGTTCTAGCCTTTGTTCAGCTGCAAACAGCATCCAGTGTTATATCTGCTATGTTTGGTCTTCCCTGGTTGTATGCGGTTATCATTTCCTCAGTGGTAATTACAATTTACACTTATGTAGGAGGAATGCATGCCCTGGCCATAACCGGGATCATTCATGTTGTTATTATGTTCTTCGGTATTGGGGTAGCCACCTGGATAGGAATTACCGATGTGGGAGGTTTCGCTGAACTGAAGCAGCAGATGATTGCCCAGGGGTCTCCTGAAAACTTATACAATCCCTTTAGTGGCGGACTCAGCTATGCCTGGAGTTTAATACTGGGTGGGGTGTTGGGAGGAATGGCCGGCCAAGCCAGTATTCAACCCATCTTTGCCGCGCGCAGTGCTGCCATCGCGAAAAAAGCGGCTATCCTTTCATCATTGATTATTGCTCCCTTTGGTATTATGGTGGCATTACTGGGATTAGTGGCCAAAACCGGTGGCTATTTCGATATTACCACCAGTGCAAGCCCCTTGTGGAACCCCGACCTGGGAATCATCAATCCTAAAATGGTGCTTCCTACCCTGATGGTAACACCCGAGTTTATCCACCCGGTGCTGGGAGGTATTGCTTTGGCGGGTATTCTGGCAGCGATTCTTTCTACGGTAGGGCCGGTAAACTTTGCCGTGGTAACCATTGCCACCAAGGATATTTATCACGGTATTATCAATAAAACCGCGGTGGACAAAAAACTTATCTCCACTGCGCGCAAACTCGTTATCCTGGTTAATGTACTTACCATTCCGCTGGCCTATTACAGTACCGGAGCCATATTGAGTATGGCTTACATATCTTATGGTATTCGAGCCATTGGCGCCATTGTTATCGTGATGGGAATTTATAAGCGTGGCTGGATAAGCACCGATGGTGTTCGCTGGGCTTTCATCGGAGGTACGGTGGCTGTCCTTGTGAATATTACTGCCCGGCTTTTAGGATGGTGGCAAATTGAAGATACCTACATGGCTGTAGGGGCTGCTCTTATTTTTGTGATACTGGGTAATTTTTATGCCAATAGCAAAAAGAGAAGGCTCAGAAAACAGTCTGAAGCAATAAAACCTTTTCCCAATCCCAAAATTTAATCCCCTAAAACCATTCATATAACGCCGGGCCTGTCCCTTGAGCAACGCAGGGGCATGTCAAAACAAATTAAATAGCTGTCTATGATCGAAAAAACACCCCTACAAGGATTAAAAGTGCTGGAACTGGCCAGTGTGCTGGCAGGCCCCAGTGTGGGAATGTTCTTTGCCGAACTGGGTGCCACTGTGTATAAAATTGAAAATGTAACTACGCTGGGCGATGTAACCCGAAAGTGGAAACTGCCCAAAGAAGATGCTGACACGGATATTTCCGGATATTTCTCATGCGTTAACTGGGGGAAATCCTCATTTGCCGTTGATTTATGCCGTGAAGAAGGGCTGAAAATCATCTATGAGCTGGCAGCACAATGCGATATCGTGCTGGTAAGCTACAAGCCGGGCGATGCCGAAAAGCTGAAGGTTGACTATCCAACCCTCAAACAATATAATTCAGGAATTATTTACAGCCACATTACCGGTTATGGTCTGCAGAACCCCCGGGCCGGCTTTGATGCCATTATTCAGGCTGAGGCGGGGTTTACCTTCATGAATGGAGAGCCCGACGGACCACCCACAAAAATGCCCGTGGCATTGATGGACATTCTGGCGGCCCATCAGCTGAAAGAGGCGATTCTGCTGGCACTGTATTACCGTGAAAAAAGCGGACAAGGCCAGTACATTGAGGCTTCGCTGTTTAAGGCCGGCATTTCCTCCCTTGCCAATCAGGCCACCAACTGGCTGGTGGGAAAGGCCATACCACAGAGAATGGGATCCGACCATCCCAACATCGTGCCTTATGGCACCATTTTCAAAACTGCCGATGACAAGGAAATTGTAATGGCCGCCGGTACCGACAAGCAGTACCAGCAACTTATTACAGCTCTGGGACGCCCCGACCTGGCTACCGATTGCAAATTTGAGAAAAACCATGGCAGGGTGATTCATAAAGAAGAAATCAATACCATCATACAGGGATTAATCATTCAATATACCCGTGATGAAATCCTTGACCTTCTGCAGCAAAAGAGGATCCCGGCAGGAGGTGTATTTAATATGCAGGAAGTGTTTGAAGTGCCCGAAGCACAACCCATGGTGTTGCAGGGAAAATACGAAACCGGCATGGAGATAAAAGGAGTGCGCAGCATTGCTTTTTCAACCACCGATAAAATGAGTGTCGAGAACCTCACACCACCTCCGCATTACGGTGAGCACACCCGGGAAATACTTGCCTCGGTATTAAATTATGAAAATGAAGCAATCCAGGAACTAATCAATAAAGGAGTTATCTATGCAAGAAAATAACAAAGGCAAGCGCGCCCTGGTGGACGCTTCACGCCTGATAATCGAATCCATGGCACGTGCCGGAGCCGATGCTTTCATTGGCTATCCCATTACACCTGCCAACCTGTTGTACCAGTATGGTTCGCAACGCATGCCCCTGATGCTGGCTGCTCCCGACGAAATAACCACTCTGCAGTGGATGACGGGTCTGGCCGCCGCCGGAAAAGTACCCATTACCGCCACCTCTTTCCCGGGCTATGCACTGATGATAGAATCGGTAAACATGGCTTACATGATGGAGCTGCCCATGGTTATCATTCTGGTGCAGCGCCTGGGGCCTGCCACCGGTACTGCCACCTGCGGGGCACAGGGCGACCTGAGCCTCCTCAAAGGAAATATCTCCGGGGGGCATCCCATGCCGGTATTTTGCACTTCAAACTTTGAAGATAGCTGGACCCTGTCGGCAAAAGCAGTGGAAACTGCCATTAAGCTCAGAACCCCCGTAATTTTGCTTACTTCCAAGGAAGAGGTGATGACAACCAAAAGCTTTGATATGGATGCTTTGCCGGCCATTGAATTGGTAGAAAGAAAATACTACGACATGCAGTGCGATGGCAAATACAAATCCTATAAAGCCACTGATCTGGTGCCTGATTTTCTGCCCGTTACACAAAGCAAGCACCAGGTGCGCATCAATGCCTCCACCCACGATAAGGAAGGTATCCTGCAGCATAGCAACGAAGAGGCCATGGCCAATACACAGCGCCTGGAGGATAAAATACGCCATAAACTTTTTGAATATACCCTGTACGACTACCACGAGGTAAAAGAGGCCCAAAAGCTGGTGGTTGCCTTTGGCATTACCGCCGCCGCGGCACGCGACGCGGTGAAGGAACTGGAAAAACAAGGAGAGAAGGTTTCTTTGCTCATTCCCAAAACCATGATTCCTGCCCCGGAGGTATATATGGAAATTATGGACAGTTACGCAAAAGTGGTGGTAGCCGAAGAAAATATCAACAATCAGTTCAGCGATATGCTCTATGGTATCCGCAAGCCCAAAAATCATCACTTCGTGGGTGCACTGGGTAAAATGATTACGCCACAACAAATAATAGAGGAGGTACAAGCATGACAATCAACACTTTTCTCAATACCGATGCATTGCCTTACTGTAAAGGCTGCGGACACGACCTTATTGCACGCAATACCACCAAAGCCCTTGTGAAACTGGGTTACGACCCACTCGATGTAATTATGGTTACCGACATAGGCTGTCATGGTATTATCGATAAATGTCTCAATACCCACACCGTACACGGTTTGCATGGCCGTTCGGTGGCCCTGGGAGCAGGAATCAGCTTCGGGGATATTGGCCCGGAGAAAAAAATTGTGGTGTTCATTGGCGACGGAGGTACTACCATTGGCTTACAGCATATTATGGAAGCCGCACGATTGAACCTAAACATGACCGTGGTGGTACACAATAACTACCTGTATGGCATGACCGGCGGGCAAACCAGCGGACTTACCCCGGTGGGCTTTAATACCACCACCTCGGGTGAGGGCAATCCCTTTGCAGGCTACGACCTTTGCGCCTTGTCCAGTGCAGCGGGTGCGGCATACACGGCACGAATCACAGGTATTGGCGATATCAGCGACAAGCTGGTAGCTGCTTTTGCGGTGAAAGGTTTCTCTCTGATTGAGGTGCTTGAAATCTGCCCCAGCTACGGTGTTAAGCTCAACCCCAAAAGGAAGCTGGCCGAAATTATTGAAAAAGCCGGTAAACCCCTGGGAGAATGGACACAGGATAGAGAAGCGTTTTCAGCCGTACAGGGCAGAAAAACCCAAGACCTGCTGGCCAAAGTTCACCCCGTGAAAAAAAGCTTTAACTCCTACCTGAAAACCCCCATGTCCATGGTGGTAAGCGGGTCTGCCGGGGAGGGTGTACAGCTGGCAGCTGGCCTTATCAGCAAGGCAGCACTGAGCTCGGGCCTTCATGTTACCCAAAAGGGTAGCTACCCTGTTACCGTGGGGGTAGGATTTTCAACGGCGGAAATAAATCTTTCTCCCCAACCCATTCATTTTCATGGCATCAATGTGCCGGATATGGCCCTTATTACCTCGGCGGATGGACTGGCCCATAATCGTAAAAGGATTGAGTCCATGAAAGAAGGCATGTTGTTTATCGATAGCAGCCTTCCTGTTCCCGCTACTGGTGCAGAAGTGATTCAGCACGATTTCCGCGCACTGGGGGCACGCAATGCTGCTATCTTCTCGGTTTTCTTCTTTGCTCTGAAAACGGGAATTATTAGCACAGAAGCCATCTTTAAAGTGATAGAAGACGAGGGGAAAGCCGAAAAACTTCCCATTGCCAAAATTAAAGAGGCTCTGGCACTATTATAACACTTACCGAACCGGATGTTTAGTATATAGCAAGATTGCCGAAATCAATGGCAGTCTTGCTTTGTAATATTAAACGGTGTATTGGAGCAGAAGATAACAGGTTCTTTTGCGCATTATCAGGAATATTAACTGTTTTAATGTATCTTTATCTGTTGAGTTCTATTTTTTAACTCTAAGATTGGCCGTTATGATAGAAACACAGGTTTACCATAAGTTCTTCCATGCACTTCTTGAAGGGGACAGAAAAGAATGTTCGGCCATATCAGGGCAATTGATGGAGGGAGATACTGATATCATGGAGGTATATGAAAATATATTCAAAAGGGCCATGTACGATATTGGAGATCTGTGGGAGAAGGGCAAAATAAGTGTTGCCACTGAACATATGGCCTCTGCCATTACCGAGGCTCTTATTAATGAGTATTATTACAGGGTGCTGTCGGGCAAAAAACAGCAGAAAACCGCTGTGGTGGCATGCGTGGAAAATGAATATCATCAGATTGGAATTAAAATGGTTTCCGATATTTTTGAGCTCAGGGGATGGAATGCTTTGTTCCTGGGAGCCAACACCCCTACTTCTGAATTAATTAAATTTATCAGACAGGTGCAACCGCATTTGCTTGCCCTATCATTGAGCCTGCATTTCCATCTTCCCATAATGGAGAAGATGATTGCGGCCATTAGGGAAGAGTTTCCGGATTTATTGATTCTTGTGGGAGGGCAAGGATTCAGACATGGCGGTAAAGATATTATTGCAAAGTACAGCCATGTGGTTTACAGATCCGATCTGAATCAAGTGGATGCCTTTATTCAAAGTCTGAACACATAGGCTAACAAAAAGCCAATGCTCTGCTTATGCCAAAAAAAAGTTTTTCATTACTTTTCCCCCAATGGTCAGAGGAAATCAATCTTTCCCTGCTGGAAAATAATACGTATTGTGTTGCATTATTTTCCCATGATAAGGAGTTATTGTTTTCCAATCCGGCCATGCGCTCGCTGTTTAAGGATAATAATCCCTGGCAAAATTTTATTCATCCCGATTTAACGGCCCTGCTCTCTGAAGCACAGGAGTCGACCCTCGTTTACAAAGGTTTTATCACCATTGGCAACCTTAACTCGATGAATACTTCTATACAGGCTGAAGTGTATGTGAAAAATAATGAAGTTCTTATTATCGGGGGTGTTGAAGCGGCCCAGCTGATAGTGCAGAACGAAAGGCTGCACGATTTAAACCAGGATATAAGCAACCTGCAACGACAACTCATCAAGGAAAAGATTAACCTGGAAAACACACTGCGCGAGCTCAACGAAGCCAACAATAAACTGGAGCAGCTCAATGCCACCAAAGACAAGTTATTCTCCATTATAGCCCATGATTTAAAAAATCCTTTTATCGTATTGCTGGGATACAGTGAGTTACTGGCCGATGATGTGGATAAGTACTCGCCCGAAATGATTCGTGAGTTTGCCGGAAACATTCACACGGCATCCGAAAATACCTATGAGTTACTGGAAAACCTCCTGGAATGGTCAAAGGTACAGACCGGCATGCTCAACCCCAGGCCGGTTATGGTAAATCCCGGCGAAATAGTTCTCGAAGTGGTGGAGCTTTGCCGCCAGCAGGCTGAAGCAAAAGAGATTAATCTGGAAGTGCTGCTGGAATTCAATGAGACTATGCAGGCCGATAAAGAGATGCTCCGTTTTATCCTGCGCAACCTGCTTACCAATGCCATAAAGTACACCTCAACCAAAGGTGAAGTAAAATTGAAAACTTCCTTATTTGAAAGTGCCGTAAAGTTTTCTGTTAAAGATAATGGCACAGGCATTGAACCTCAGTAT
>SLOR01000159.1 GCA_007132395.1 Bacteroidales bacterium | reverse complement strand
CTCGTGGAAGATGCCATCCGTGGGATGCTTAAAGAGCTTGACCCCCACTCGGTATACCTCTCTGCAGAAGAATTGCGCGAGGCCAATGAACCTCTGTTAGGGAGTTTCGATGGTATCGGGGTGCAATTCAATATCATTAATGACACCATCGTGGTGGTTTCTCCCGTGCCCGGCGGGCCCAGCGAGAAGGTAGGGATTTTGCCCGGCGATAAAATTGTTTCTATCGATGGGGAGAAAGCCCATGGCAGTGAAATCAATAATAATTTCGTCATGCGCAAGCTCAGGGGCGAGAGAGGCACCCGTGTCAAGGTAGAAGTACACCGCAGGAGCGCTCAATCTCTGCTGGATTTTACCATTACCCGCGACCAGATTCCCATCAACTCTCTCGATGCCGCTTTTATGGCTACCCCGCAAATCGGGTATATCAAGCTCAACCGGTTTTCGCGCACTACCATGCGTGAGTTCAGAGAAGCCCTCAGCGACCTGATGGGCCAGGGCATGATGCACCTTGTCCTCGACCTTAATTATAATTCCGGAGGTTTCCTGGATGTGGCCATCGACCTGGCCGACCAGTTCCTTGACAGAAACAAACTTATTGTTTATACCGAGGGCAATGCCAGCCCTACACAGACTTTTAATTCCACCAGCGCCGGTAACTTCAAATCGGGAAAATTAGTTGTTCTCATTAATGAGGGTAGTGCTTCTGCCAGCGAAATTGTGGCAGGTGCCGTGCAGGATTGGGACAGGGGCTTGCTGGTAGGTCGCCGTTCTTTTGGAAAAGGTCTTGTACAGCGTCCTTTTGAGTTGCCCGATGGAAGTGCTATCCGGCTTACCACCGCCAGGTATCATACACCCACCGGAAGGAGCATTCAAAAGCCCTACGAAGAAGGCACGGAAGAATATTACCGTGATTTAAGTGAAAGATTCAGAAGTGGAGAGTTGGTAAGTGCTGACAATGTCAGGTTTCCTGACTCGCTGAAGTATCTTACCAAAATCAACGAGAGAGAGGTATTTGGAGGAGGAGGGATTATGCCCGACTACTTTATTCCCCTGGATACCAATCAGGTGTCAGGATTTTACAGTAAGCTTTTGCGCACCGGTGCTATAAATACTTTTACCATTGAGTATGCCAACAACAACCGTGAAGAACTCACCAGCAGGTATTCCGATGTTACTTCTTACATGAAAAACTTCCAGGTAAGTGAAGGATTGCTCAATGAGCTTTATGCCCATGCTTCTGCACAAGGTATTGAAAGAGAAGAAGATGAGATGGATTTGCAAGATGAATACATGGAGATACAGCTTAAGGCTCTTATAGCAAGAAGTCTGTGGGATTTCGCTGCCTTTATACAGGTAAGGATGCAGGTTGATGAAGCCTACCTCAGGGCTGTTGAGCTGATTGAAGGAGATGCCTTCGACGCATTAAAAATCAAGTACAAATAGATTATAATTCTGAATCGAGGATGTCTTAATATTCTTAACTGGATCTTGATGCGTCTATAAACTCACTGTATCAATTTATAAACGATTTCAGATTATCTACCTGATACCTGCATCGACAGGCTCAGCCTCCGGTTAACATAAGATTTATGAGACATCCCCGTTGAAAAAACCATACACATCACCCAGGGAGTTCAATACCGGACTCCCTGTTTTTTTTAACCTGTCATGATGTTGATGCCCCTGTGAAATAAGCAGGCAGTTTACGCCAATTTCCGAGGCTACTTCGGCATCATGCAAGGTATCGCCGATAAAAATAGTACGCTGGTTGTTGATGCCCTCTTCTTGTATCAGCCTTTGCGCCATGGCGGTTTTGCCATGGGCAAGATTATCGTTAATGCCCTGGATGCGATAAAAATAGTGCAGGATGTTTCGTTCTTCAACCGATTTTAGCAGGGCATTATGCTCCATGGCCGAAACAATGTACTGCCGTATGCCCTTAGCCTGAAAATACGAAAGGATTTTTTCCACGTCTTCAAAAAGGGGTACCCTGCTCAGGCCATCGTTATAATGCACGATAAATTCTTCAGCAGGTATATTAAAGGGCTCTGTGGAAAAATCGAATCCAAGAGAAAGGTAATACTCTTTCACAGGGAAGGTGAAAACCTGCAGGTAGCGTTCGGGGCAGAGCAGGGGGAGTTGTCGCTTTTTCAGCAACAGGTTCATGCTGCGGATACAGTGGTTTTTATCGTCGAGCAGGGTGCCGTTCCAGTCCCAGAGAATGGTTTCAACAGAAGGGATATGCATAGTGCAATATTTCAGATTTTTACCACAAAATTAGTCCTTTTGTCAGGATTGGCTTTCCGGGGTTGACGAAAAAAACTTAGGTTTGCAAAAAAATACGATGACATGCAGATAAATATTCTTATCATAATCATTACTGCCATAAGCTCCGTAATGGCCTTTAATAATGCAACCATGTTTCACAACATGAAGTTTAATGCTTATGTAATCAGGCAAAACCGGCAGTGGTATCGTTTTTTCACCTATGCTTTGCTGCACGCCGACTGGATGCATTTGTTCGTTAATATGTTTGTGTTATGGTCGTTTGGCCGAATCGTGGAGATGATGTTTGCCCAGTATTTTGGCCCTATGGCAACAGTGTACTTCCTGCTGCTTTACGTGGGAGGTGTGGTTTTTTCCACCCTGCCCTCCTATGCCAAACATAAAAACCATGATTGGTACAATGCGGTGGGAGCCAGCGGTGCAGTGTCGGCGATATTGTTTGCCAGTATTATCATGTACCCTCAGGGTTCAGTTATGTTTATCTTTTTTCCGGTTCCCATCCCCTCATGGATATTTGGCATTTTGTACCTTGTGTATTCGGCTTACATGGCAAAAAAAGGCACCGATAATGTTGGTCATGATGCTCACTTCTGGGGTGCTGTTTTCGGTCTGGTGTTTACCATTGTGCTGAATCCGGCTTTTGTTGTGGAGTTTTTTCATTATTTACTGGGATAAATAATTGCTGATGAGTGCCTGGATAAATTTCAACGGACAGATTGTTGCGGACAGTCAAAAGCTATTCGGGGCCGAAAATCGTGCTTTTCGCTACGGAGATGGTTTTTTTGAAACCATTCGCTGTTACAGGGGGCGGCCCCTTTGGATGCCGCAGCATATGCAGCGCATTGAAAACTCGGCCCGCCTGCTCAAGATGACCTTGCCCGACAAGTTCGGCGAGGATTATATTACCCGTATTATCACTGACCTGCTCACACACAACCGGCATATGCAGGGTGCCCGGGTGCGCCTGGCTTTCTATCGAAACGACGGAGGGTTTTACCGGCCACAAACTCACGATACTTCTTTCCTGGTGGAATCTTCAGCCCTGGAGAATGAAAACTATGTATTGAATGACAAAGGCTTGTTCGTGGGCGTTTATACAGAAAATCTGAAAGGGGTCAACCTGCTCAGCAGCCTTAAAACCTCCAGTGCCCTGCTGTATGTAATGGCCGCCCAGCATGCACGGGATAAAAAGTGGGATGATGCTTTTATACTCAATGACAGAGCCTGCCTGGCCGAGGCTACCAGCTCCAATATTTTTCTTGTGGAGGATAAAAAAATCTATACCCCTGCCATTGACCAGGGATGTGTGGAAGGGGTTATGCGAAACGTAGTCATGCCGCTGGCTGTAAAAGAAGGATACAAACTCAATGAATGCGAGTTGAAACCCGAGGACCTGCTGCAGGTGGATGAAGTTTTTATCACCAACACCATATCAGGAATACAATGGGTAAAGGGTTTTGCCTCCAAAAGATATTATCATGATGTGGCAAATAAACTCCTTAAGCAGCTTAATTCACTTTTTGTTGAAAAATAATTTGAATTTTAACATTTAATTGGATTGAAAAAATAATACGTTTGACCTTGGTATAAGCCATTTGGTCGCAGCATGATCCTGTAGTGGAGGGGGCTTAGCCATATGTCTTTGAATTATTAGCAAAGTACGCTATATTTACCGCACAATTGAACTGGAAAACATTGGGGTTTAACACATAATATTTTTTCGTTGAATCCTCCGGGAAAAAATTTAACCACCAAACACCAAAACAGTGATAAAGAGAAATTTACAAATCCGACAAAAGCTTCAACTTTACGTATTATTGGTTACCGGCCTGGTTTTTATATCGGCTATCGGTTATATCAGTGTGAATAACAGGGACCGAGCCCTACGCGACACTACCCAACTGGTAGACAGCTATGCTGCCAACTATGCAGAGAATATCTCCAATTCTTTTAATGCTGATATGGCGGTTGTAAGAACCCTCGCACAGGCATTCTACGTGCACAACAACATGGAGAGAGAGGAATGGGAATCATTGTTTCAGGATATTTACAGACAGATTTTTATCAACAACCCACAGTTTTATGCCTTATGGGACAGCTGGGAATATTCTCACATTGACCCCGACTGGTATCTGCCACACGGGCGTATGCTCATGTATAACTTCAGGAAAAACGGCGACATCGGCTTCGATATCCTTGAAAGGAGTCTTGACGGTGACCCTGACTTGTATGGTGCCGCCAAGGCCGCCGGCAGGGAAACCATCTGGGAGCCTTACCCCGACCAGCTGGAGGTGGGAGCCACAGGTACTACCCTGATGACTACCTTCACCGTACCCATGTTTTACAACAACCGTTACATTGGGCTGGTGGGCATCGACATTACCCTGGCTCACCTGCAGCAAATGATTTCGGAAATCAGACCCTATGACGATGCTTACGCGTTTCTGGTTTCCAACAGGGGATTGTATGCAGCGCATCCTGCAGCTAATTTGCTTGAGCAACCTCTTGCGGAGGCATTGTGGCAGGACGAGGCAGAGCATAATATAACCCAGCGCATTCGTGCAGGAGAAACCTTTAGCTTTACCAGTTCGTACGAGAAGAACGAGAATTTTTACTATACTTTCGCCCCCGTGATGGTGGGTGAAACTGAAACCCCCTGGTCAATGGCCATTGCCGTGCCTCTGAGAACCATTCAGAGAGAAGCCCAGACGCATTTTCTAATCTCTTTACTCATCGGAATTCTGGGTATCCTCATTATCGGAGGAGTTATTTACCTGCTGGCCAATAATATCTCCAGGCCCATCAACAGCATCACCGCACTCATGAAGCGACTGGCCCAGGGAGAAATCGATGAGTCCATGAACCTGACGCTTACTACCGGCGACGAACTACAGGAGATGTCGGCGGCATTTAATACTTCCATTAATGGTTTGGCAGAGAAAACCGATTTTGCTGTAAACATAGGCTCGGGAAATCTGGAAGCAGAGCTGCAACTTTTAAGTGAAAAAGATGCCCTGGGTAAATCCCTGCAGGACATGCAATCTAATTTGAAAAAGGCACGTGCAGAGGAACTGGTCAGGCAGGAAGAAAACAAAATCAGGAGCTGGTCAACCGAAGGGTTTGCACGCTTCTCCGAAATCCTGCGCAACAATAATGACAATATGGAAGAGCTGGCTTTTGATGTGGTGAAGAATCTGGTGAAATACCTGGATGCCAATCAGGGTGGCTTGTTTGTAAAGAATGACGATGACCAGCATAATGTTTTTCTTGAACTGCAAGCCTGTTATGCTTACAACAGGAAAAAATACCTGGAGAAGAAAGTATTGCCTGGCGAAGGTCTTGTGGGAACCTGTTTTATTGAAGGGAAAACCATCTACATGACCGATATTCCCCAGTCGTATATCAGAATTACATCCGGCCTGGGCGATGAGAATCCCGGTGCACTGATTATCGTACCCCTGAAGCTCAACGACGTTATATTCGGGGTAATAGAAATTGCTTCTTTTGAAAAGTTTGCGCCCCACCATATCGAGTTTATTGAGAAAATCGGGGAAAGTGTTGCTTCCACTATTTCTTCTGTAAAAATCAACCTGCGTACAGCTTCT
Source organism: Bacteroidales bacterium (assembly GCA_007132395.1). Classification (GTDB taxonomy): domain Bacteria; phylum Bacteroidota; class Bacteroidia; order Bacteroidales; family UBA7960; genus SKVR01. The sequence continues at coordinate 16,932 of SLOR01000159.1, read as the reverse complement.
CTGCTGGAAGTATCGCAGCAGCAGGCTGAGGAAATGAAGGCCCAGGAAGAGGAGATGCGTCAGAATATGGAAGAGCTGCATGCTACCCAGGAGGAGATGGCTCGCAAAGCGGCCGAAACACAAGGCATTCTTAATGCCCTGGATTCAGCCAGCTACGTGATTGAATATGATTTGGACGGAAAAATCATCAATATTTCCAACTCCTACCTCAAAATGCTCAACCTCAACAAAGATGAGGTAATTGGCACACACCATACCGATAAGATAGAGTTTACCTCCGAACAGAAAACTGAATATGATGAGTTCTGGGATGCTATTATGAGTGGAGAAACACGGCACCAGGAAGTGAAAATCAATGTGAATGGCAATAACTTCTGGCTGGCCGAAACCTATACGCCCATTCTGGATCAGCATGGCAATATTTACAAAATCCTGAAAATTGCCAACAATATTACCGAGAGTAAGATGGCCGTGGAAAATTATTCGCAAGAGAATCAAAAACTTAAAGAGGAACTGGAAAAGCTTAAGGGAAAAAGTAAATAAGGCTGAGAAGAATTCTCTATTTTTGCAGCAGATTTTTAAGGGTTATTCTATTTAATTTCTGTTGTTATGATGCTTCGTTTTTTACTGCTTTCCTATTTGTTGTGCAGCATGATTGCCGCGGTGGCACAGCCCCCGTCTGCTGAAAATATGGCCGAATCGCGTGTATATTTCAATAATGGTGTACGCCTGGGGATTGATGAAAAATTTTCTGATGCCATTGAAGAGTTTGAAAAAGCCATTGAGCTGAATCCCCTGTATGCCGAGGCTTTTCTTTATAAAGGGCTTGCGCAGTTGGAAACCGGCGATACCGACGAAGCCATCCGCAGTTTTACCATCACCATTGAAATAGACCCGGCCTATTCCGATCAGGCTCATTATTTCAGGGGCGTGGGCAGGTATAATAAGGAACAGTACGTCGAGTCCATTGAAGACTTATCCATTGCCATAAGAATGAACCCCGATTTCGTGGCGTTTTACCAGCGTGGCAAGGCCAATCTTCGCCTTAAAGAATACACCCGCTCTCTGCAGGATTTTGAAATAGCCCTCAGGCTGGAACCCGATTTTTACGACGCTTATCTATACAGAGGTATAAATCTGTATTACCTGGAGGAATATGAATATGCCATAGAAGACCTTGAGATTGCCAAGAAACGTCTTTCGAAAAATGCTAAAGCATTTTATTACAGTGGCCTGGCCCGCACGGCCATTAGAAACAGCTATGTGGCCATTGAAGATCTTAACCGCGCCATTGAGCTGGACCCCTCTTTTGCCAGTGCCTATGAAGCAAGGGCTGTGGCCCGCGAAAACACGGGCAACGTGCAGGAAGCTACACGCGACAGGGTTATGGCCCGTGAGCAGCAGCAGGCAGCACCCCGGGTAGTTGCTGATAATTCTGCTCCTGCACAAACCGTTCAACCTACTACACCTCCCCAACGTTCCAGCGATATTAACTTTGAAGCACTCTTCTCGCGCTCAACTACCACCGATAAAACGCAGGACCAGGCAACTTCTCCCGAAAAAACAACTGAACAACAACAGGCTTTGCCTGAATCGGCCCCTCAGGCGGCACCCGTGCAGAGTATCACAAGTCTGGGGTCCGGCACATATGATGTAACCCTCAAGACCAGTCAGCCCGCTGGGTTTGGAGTACAGGTAGCAAGTTACTCCAATACCGATAATCTTACCCGACTGGCAGATGCATACCATCAGAAATATCAAAAACCCGTGTTTATCAATGTATCACAGGTAAATGGGCGAACCTTGTATAAGCTTATAATTGGTACTTTCAGGGCCAGGGCAGAGGCCGAAAAGTTTCGTGACACAATCCGGCAAAGTGATTTCCCCGACAGTTTTCTTGTAGTTTTTGAAAACCTCTGACATATTTCAAACTGAACTATTACAGACCGGGCGCGAATGCATCCGGTTTTTTTATGATTTTTTTTTGTGGGAGGGATATGCTGCTGTAGTTACTGTTTTCAATACTTACGCATGCCTGAAAAGATGATAATTCCGCCTATCGTATTTTAATTCTGTATTAAGTTTGTTTTAAATTCGTTTAACTCTCAATCGACGCGAAAAAATGATTAATTTTGTCATACATTAAGGGTTATTAAGCCAATCAGAAACATTTTTCATCTTTTCAGATACTATGGGATTTATTAAATTCGACAAAAACCAGCTGATTAATCTTGAATACTCCCTTCATAAGGAGATGCTCCGAAGCAACCGGTCAGGTTCTTTTTCCTGCCATACCATCGTTGGTTGCAACACCCGAAAATATCATGGATTGCTTATTTGCCCACAACCACTCATGGGTAATACGCGGCATATTTTGCTATCCAAACTGGATGAAACGGTTATTCAACATGATGCCGAATTTAATATTGGCATTAACCGTTACAAAGGGGAGTATAACCCTAAAGGGCACAAGTATATCAGAGACTTTTCTGCTGATATTATCCCCAAAATTACCTACCGGGTAGGGGGTGTGGTTCTCACCAAAGAAACATTATTTGTTACTCATGAAGAGAAGGTGATGGTGCGCTATACACTGGTGGAGGCAAGCTCGCATACGGTTATGCGCATCAGGCCTTTCCTTGCTTTTCGTAATATCCACAGCCTGAGTAAGAAAAATATTTATCTGGATACCAAATACCAAAAGGTCCCCAACGGTATCAAAACACGCATGTACGAAGGCTACACACCACTGTATATGCAGTTTTCCAAAGCAGGCACCGAATATGTTCACTCACCTGACTGGTACAACGATTTTGAATACTTCCATGAGCAGCAGCGGGGCTACGAATATATGGAGGACCTTTATGCTCCCGGATTTTTCGAATTTCATATCAAAACAGGCGAAAGTGTAATTTTTTGCGCCGGCACCCATGAAACCAACCCGGGCCAGATTACCCGTATATTCAACAAAGAACTCAAGAGCCGTACACCTCGCAGTACTTTTAACAGTTCCCTTATAAATTCTGCTGAGCAGTTTTTCTTCAGCCATGCAGCGGGTACCGATATCATTGCCGGGTACCCCTGGTACGACAGACTGGGCAGATATACATTTATCTCCCTTCCCGGCCTGGTGCTGGCAAAAAATAACGAGAAAGCATGCCATGAGGTTCTTGAAACCATGGTGAATTTTATGAGCGGTCCCTTCTTTCCTGAAACAGGTCGGGGAGAGCAGACGCTATACAATGGTGTCGATACGCCTTTATGGTTCATCTGGGCTTTGCAGGGTTGTTGCTGCAAAGAAAAAGGACCCGCACAGGCATGGAAAGAATTTGGAAAAGCCATAAAAACCATCCTGGAAAGTTATGCTGCCGGCAATCAGCTGGTGAGTATGCGCGAAAATGGGTTGCTCTATATTCATGAAGACTTTCCTGCTGTAACCTGGATGAATGCTATCGTGAATAATACTCCGGTAACCCCCAGGTATGGCTTTGTGGTAGAAGTAAATGCACTTTGGTTCAATGCCATCATGTTTGCCATACAAGCGGCCAGGGCAGCCAAAGACCATGCCTTTGTGAGAAAGTGGCAAAAAATTGCAGTTTCCATCCCCGATAATTTTTATAAAACCTTTTGTATAGAGGGCAATGCTGGATTAGTAGATTTCGTAGCAGACGACAGGAGCGACATGAGCGTACGTCCCAACCAGGTAATTGCCGCCTCCATGCCCTTTAGCCCTCTGAAAGAATCAGCTATAAAATACGTGCTGGATGTCGCCATTAAGCAATTGCTCACCCCCAAAGGCCTGCGAACTCTCTCACCCCAGGATCCCGCCTATAAAGGAAAGTATAAAGGTGACGAGTACCACCGTGATATAGCCCTGCACCAGGGCACTGTATACCCCTGGCTGCTTGGGCATTTTGTGCAGGCATATCTGAAAATCTATAAGAAGGATGGTCTGGCATTCGTGCAGAAAATTTACGACAACTTTCAGGAGGATTTAACAGAGGGAGCAATAGGCACTATCGCCGAGTTGTATGATGGGAATCCACCTCAACAGGAAAGAGGAGCCATTTCATTTGCAGCAAGTGTAGCTGAAATGTTGAGGATCAAAACAATGCTGGATGAAGCAGCATTATAGGCCAAAATTTTTTTCTTATCTCCCTTTAAAGAAAAAAAAGAAAAAATGGATTTTGTATTAAATAATTACAGGATAAGCTAATGACGTTATGAAGGTTTTGATGTTTGGATGGGAGTTTCCTCCGCATATCTCAGGAGGTTTGGGAACCGCAAGCTATGGTCTTACAAAAGCCCTGCTCAAGTGTGGGGTGGATTTAATATTCGTTGTGCCTAAAGCATTTGGTGATGAAGAACCTGGTGCCATTCGGCTGGTGAATGCCAGCGAAATTTCTATTGACGTACAGGATGAGGTATTTGGTGAGTATGTGAAAAAGATGCCCTATATCGAAATTGATTCAAAACTGGTACCCTATTCCACCGATGATGAATACTACCGTATCCTGGAAAGTACGGAAAAAGGTATAACCAGGGAACCGGGCGAAATTTACTCAAGAAAGTTTGCTTTTGCCGGGGGCTATGGTAAAAACCTGATGGAAGAAGTGCAACGCTATGCCATGATTGCCGTGGAAGTGGCGCGCATGTATGATTTCGATCTTATACATGCCCACGACTGGCTTACCTATATGGCGGGCAAAGAAGCCAAGCGTATCAGTGGCAAACCTCTTGTAGTACATATGCATGCCACCGAATTCGACCGTTCAGGCGAAAATGTGAACCCGCAGGTCTACAACTTAGAACAAAAGGGGATGGAAGCAGCTGATAAAGTAATAGCTGTGAGCCATCTTACCCGGAATATTGTTATTAGCCGATACGGTATTCACCCCGATAAAGTAGTAACAGTGCACAACGGTGTGGAGCCTTCGCAGGTAGAAATGGATCAAAATACTCCCCGCCACCTGCAAGAGAAAATTGTAACCTTTTTAGGACGTATTACTTACCAGAAAGGGCCAGAATATTTTATTGAGGCTGCCCACAAGGTGTTGCAACGCAATGATAATGTTCGGTTTGTAATGGCCGGAAGTGGCGATATGCTTCCCAAGATGATACGCAGGGTGGCCAAGCTGGGTATTGCCAACAAATTTCATTTCACAGGATTTCTTAAAGGAAACGACGTGGATAAAATGTTCGCTATGAGCGATGTATACGTAATGCCCTCCGTTTCTGAACCTTTCGGAATTTCGCCCCTTGAGGCCATGCGCTCCAATGTGCCTGTAATTATTTCCAAGCAATCGGGGGTAGCGGAAGTATTAAAATATGCAATAAAGGTGGACTTCTGGGATATTGATGCCATGGCAGATGCCATACATGCACTTATACATTATGAAGCACTGCCTGCCACATTTAAAAAATATGGGAAGGAAGAAGTGGATAGTATTAAGTGGGATCAGGCCGGAGTGAAAGTGAAAGAGGTTTATGAGCAATTTATGCCCTGATTTTATGGGTAAATGCTTTCCGGTGATGCTAAATCAGTTTAAAAATCATGAACATGCCTGGTGAAAGGCATAGCAAATACAAAACAGGATATGAAGTCAATTTGTTTTTATTTTCAGGTTCATCAACCTTTGCAGTTAAAAACCTACAGGTTTTTTGATATAGGCCATCAACATGAATATTTTGATGAATATGCCAACCGGTTCATTATGCAGCAATTGGCCGAAAAGAGCTACCTGCCAACCAATGAGTTGCTTCTTAAGCTTATGGGTGAGCATGGTAAAAAGTTCAGAGTGAGTTTCAGTATATCAGGTATTGCTATCGATCAGATGGAAAAGTATGCCCCTGAGGTGCTGGACAGCTTCAAAAAACTGGCACAAACCGGGCAGGTGGAGTTTCTGGCCGAAACCTACAGCCATAGCCTGGCATCCCTGAAAAGCAAGGAAGAGTTTGCAAGGCAGGTAAAGAAACATGAGAAAAAGATTAAAGAGCTTTTTGGGCAAAAACCCAAAGCTTTTCGTAACACTGAGTTGATTTACAACGATGAAATAGGCAATTATATATTTGAGTTGGGATACAGTACGATAATTACCGAAGGGCCTAAGCATATCCTGGGCTGGAAGAGTCCCAATCTACTTTACTGCAGTGCTGCCAACCCTAAGGTAAAGCTGTTGATGAAAAACTTCCAGCTTTCCGATGATATTGCTTTCCGCTTTTCGGTAAAGGAGTGGAGCGAATGGCCACTTACTACCGAGAAGTTTGTTGGATGGCTCAACGCGCTGGGCTCCAAAGTTGAGGTAATAAACCTATTTATGAATTACCATACCTTTGGTGAAACCCAGAAGGCAGATACAGGAATATTTGAATTTCTCCGCACCCTGCCCAAAATGGTATTCGGCAAATCAAGCTTCGGGTTTGGCACTCCTTCAGAGATATCTTCGGTTTTGCAGCCCGCATCCCCTTTACATGTACCCTTTCCTATATCATGGGCAGATGAAGAAAGAGATATTACCGCCTGGTTGGGCAATGAAATGCAAAATGAAGCGGTAAATAAGCTGTATGATCTGGAAAAATACGTGGCAACTTGTAAAGATGAGTCCATTTTGTCTGACTGGCAAAACCTGCAGGTGAGTGATCATTTCTATTACATGTCAACCAAGTGGTTTTCTGACGGCCAGGTAAAAAGAAATATGAACCCATACAGCTCTCCATACGATGCATTCATTAACTATATGAATGTGCTGTCCGATTTTGAAATCAGGGTAAAGAAATACTGTGCTGAAGCTGCAGCAGTTTCTTCTCCTGCACGCAAAAAGGCTACTAAAAAGCCTGTGGAAGCAAAATTGGCGGGCAAGGGTACTGCTGCCAAAGCAAAAACCAAAAGAACTGCCTCCTCTAAAACCCGCAAATAGATACATTGCCGAAATCTATAATACGACCAAAGGGTTAAATCTCAGGTGTTTTGCACCCGAGTCGCAATTGTGCTTTTATTTTGCACAGGATTTTTGCTTCGTTTGTCTTCTTCGCAATCCTTTTTTGAAGAAAAATAACGCTTGTTTGCCTTTGCGCATGCAGGGATAAGAATACAATTTGTGGAATTTTTTGTAAATTCGTCCGCTTTTTGGAACTAAAGGATAACTATAATTAAAAAAGTACAAAATCATGACAGAAAAATTTAAGAAACCTGATTACTTGTTTGAAGTGAGTTGGGAAGTATGTAATAAGATAGGGGGGATACATACGGTAATCAGTACAAAGGCATTGTCGTTAGCCAAAGAGATGAACGACAATTATATTTGTATAGGGCCGGATGTATGGAAAGAAACCCACGGGAATCCTGAATTTATTGAAGATAAATTCCTGTTTCGCTCCTGGCGCAAGCAGGCTACCAAAGAAGGATTGCACTTCAGAATAGGACGCTGGAATATTCCCGGCCAACCCATTGCTATTCTTGTAGATTTTACACCCCTGTTTTCCGATAAGGACAAAATTTTCACCGACCTTTGGAACAAGTTTGGCCTGAACTCTCTGAGCGGACAGTGGGACTACACCGAACCCGCAATGTTTGGATATGCCGCAGGGCAGGTTATCGAAAGCTTTTACGACTACCATCTATCCTCACGCGAATCTATCCTGGCTCAATTTCATGAATGGATGACCGGTTCAGGCGTACTGTATGTAAAAGACAGGCTGCCCCAGGTAGGAACTGTATTCACTACCCATGCTACCTCATTGGGGCGTTCTATCGCAGGCAACGGATTTCCGTTGTATGCCGAAATGCCCCACGTGGATGCAGAAGCCCGGGCCGGTGAATTGGGTATTGTTTCAAAGTATAGCATGGAGAAAACCGCTGCCGCCAATGCCGATGCTTTTACCACTGTAAGTAAAATTTCGGCTAAAGAATGCCATAAGCTGGTAGGTCGTCAGGTAGATATCATTGCTCCCAACGGTTTTAACAATGCTTTTGTCCCCAACGAGGAAGAATTTGCCACCAAAAGAAAGCAGGCCAGAACACAATTGCTTAAAGTGGCCAGCGGGCTGATGAATCAGAAACTTCCCGAAAACTCCATGTTGCTTATCAACAGCGGCCGCTATGAGTTTAAAAACAAGGGCATCGATGTATTTATCAACTCCCTGGGCCGACTCAATAAAAAGGAGTTGAAAACGCCTGTGGTTGCTTTCTTTATGGTGCCTGCCAATCAAACCGGGGTAAGGCCCGAGGTGGTGGAGCGTATTGGCAAACCCGACTTTAAAAAGGCCCTGAAGAATGAATATGCCACCCACAAACTGGTAGATCCTGCAGATGATGCTATTCTTAACCAACTGAAAAAAGTCGGTCTGAACAATAGTCCCGACGATATGGTGAAGGTGGTTTTCCTTCCTGCCTACCTTAATGGTGACGATGGTGCCCTCAACCTCAACTATTACGATGCACTCATTGGTATGGACCTGAGTGTTTTCCCGTCTTATTATGAGCCATGGGGATATACACCCCTTGAAAGCCTTGCTTTCCATGTTCCCACCATTACCACTTCGCTGGCTGGATTCGGGATTTGGGCAAGGGATAATTTCCCCAATGACTACCGCAGCGTAGCCGTTGTTGAAAGAAACGATAACAATGCGCAACAGGTTTCTGACAGTATTACCGAGCATATCTACGGATTGATTTCGGAAGATGGATTCGGCAAACTTACTTCAGAAAAGGATGGATTCAGCAGCCTGGTGCACCAGAATATGGTTACGCTGCGAGAAAAAGCAGCGGAAATTGCAAGTGCCGCCATGTGGGAAAATCTCATGGATAACTACTATAAGGTATTTGAGCTGGCAATGAGTAAGGTGCCTGAAAGGGCCGATCTTTTTAAATCGAAAAAACAACCTGTGCGTCCGCAGGAACTTTACAAATCAAAAGTTTCCAAACCCAAATGGAAAAAGGTGCTTATCGAAATCAGTGTTCCCAAGGAGTTGAACGACCTGCAGAAACTGTCACGTAACCTTTGGTGGACATGGAACTATGAAGCTGAGCGACTTTTCGAACGTATCGACCCCATGCTGTGGGAAAAATGCGAGAAAAGCCCACCACGCCTGCTTGACAACCTTACCGTTGAGCACTATCAGAACCTCATCGCTGACGCTGACTTTATGGCTGAATACAAGCGTGTGGTTAAGATGTTTGACGAATATATGAAGAAAGCGGAGAAGAAAACCTCTGATCCTATTGCTTACTTTAGCATGGAGTATGGTTTGCATACATCTGTAAAAATCTACTCCGGTGGTTTGGGTGTGCTTGCGGGCGACTTCCTCAAGCAGGCCAGCGATGATAATATTGACATGGTGGGTGTTGGGTTGCTTTACCGGTTTGGCTATTTTAGTCAGAACCTTTCACTGAGCGGTGAGCAACTTGCCAACTATAGCTCACATAACTTCACCTATATGTCGGCACAACCCGTGCGCAATGAAATGGGTGAATGGATAAAAATAAGTATTGCTTTCCCCGGTAGAAATATCTACGCGAAAGTATGGCGCATTGATGTGGGGCGTATTCCTTTGTACCTGCTGGATACTGATATACCTGAAAATGCCTCCATCGACAAGGTGGTAACACACCAACTCTATGGCGGAGACTGGGAAAACCGCTTCAAGCAGGAATTTTTGCTGGGTATTGGTGGTATTCGTTTGATGGATGCCCTGGGTATGAAACCCAAAGTGTATCACCTCAATGAAGGCCATGCTGCCTTCGCAGGTCTGGAAAGACTGCGCAAGTTTGTACAGGATGATAAACTGAGCTTCGAAGAAGCCATGGAAGCCGTGCGTGCAAGCAGCTTGTTTACTACTCACACTCCGGTTCCCGCAGGACACGACTTCTTTAGTGAAGACATGCTGCGTACCTATATGCCTCACTATGCCGACCGCTTGGGTATTAACTGGGACACTTTCATGTCGCTGGGTAAAATTCATCCCGAAAACCCCGAAGAGCGATACTCCATGAGCGTACTGGCCGCCAAGCTGGCCACTGAGGTGAACGGTGTAAGTAAAATTCACGGAGCCGTGTCGCGCGATATGTTCAAGGATTTGTATCCCGGATACTTTAAAGATGAAATCCATATCGGACATGTTACCAATGGTGTGCATTATGGCACCTGGTGTGCACCCGAATGGCAGGAACTCTATAACGAAACCTTCGGTAAAGGTTGGCTCAACGATGTTTCCGATACCAAATACTGGGAGAAAATTCACGGAGTGGATGATGCCAAAATCTGGGAAATGCGCCAGACTCAGCGAACCAAACTGATGGAGTACATCAAGAAGCGTTTGCTTTCCAACCTGTCGCGTCGCCAGGAAACCCCCAAGAAAGTGTACCAAACCCTGGAGGGACTCAACGACAAAGCCCTTACCATTGGGTTTGCCCGTCGTTTTGCCACTTACAAGCGTGCACATCTGCTGTTTAACGACCTTGAGAAGCTCTCACGCATCGTAAACAATCCGGATATGCCCGTGCAGTTCCTTTATGCAGGCAAGGCACACCCTGCCGACAAAGCCGGTCAGGAGCTCATCAAGCATATCGTTGAGATTTCCAAGAAAAAAGAATTCAGGGGTAAAATTATTTTCCTTGAAGACTACGACATGGAGCTGGGTGAAGCCCTTGTAAAAGGGGTGGATATATGGTTGAATACCCCCACGCGTCCGCTGGAAGCCTCAGGTACCTCTGGTCAGAAAGCCGTTCTGAACGGTGTTATGAACTTCAGTGTTCTTGACGGATGGTGGGGCGAAGGATATATTCCCGAAGGCGGATGGGCTATTAAGGAAGAGAAAACCTATGAAAACCAGGTCTATCAGGATGAACTGGATGCAGAAATCATTTACAACACGTTTGAAAATGAAATCATTCCCTTGTTCTACAATCGCGATGAAGATGGTGTTCCTTTGGAATGGGTAAGATGGGTGAAGAATAATATCGCAGGTATTGCACCACATTATACCAACAAGCGTATGATGGACGATTACTTCAAGTTCTTCTATAATAAGCTTTTTAAGCACGGCCAGGCAGTGCATGCCAATGAATTCAAACTGGCAAAAGACCTGGCACGCTGGAAATCAAAAGTACTAAGGGGCTGGGACAGCATCGAGCTGCAATCGCTCAACCTGATGAATACTTCTGATAACTCCCTGCTGCTGGGTGATAAATTCACCGCCGAGCTGGTACTCGACCTTAACGAACTCAACGAAGCAGATTTCGGAGTTGAGGTGGTGTTTATCCAGAAGACTTTCGAAGGTGAAGAGTCAGTAGTTTCTGTTTACGAAATGGAGCAGGTGAAAAAGGAGAACGAGAAAGTAACATTCCGTTGCGAAGTACCCGCCAAGAGGGTAGGTATTTACAACTATGCTTTCCGAATGTTCCCCAAACACCCCATGTTGGCCCACCGTCAGGACTTTAAACCGGTAAGGTGGTTTTAATCTAAGGAGAACATTTCATAATATCTCAATACACCTGAGGCTGTCTCAATAATGTCGACCGTTCGTTGGGCATGTCGAAACGACATCTGATTATTAGTCAGATACCCGCTTCGACAAGCTCATCGTCCGGATACCATCCGACTTTTGAGACAGCCTCCTGGTATTTATGGCAAAGCGATAGATGATTTGCTCTTACAGGAAAAATGTAATACTTTTGAGGAAGTTAAAACTTTTGTTTCAGAATAACCCAAGTACAAACTTAAATAGAACAAAATGAAAATTTTAGAAGGAAAAGTTGCACTGATTACAGGTGGTTCAAGAGGTATCGGGAAAGCGCTGGTGTTGGCCTTTGCAAGTCAGGGTGCCAATGTGGCCTTTTCAGATCTTTTTTACGATGAAAAGGCAAAGGAGCTGGAGAAAGAAATTACTGCCATGGGTGTAAAAGGTAAAGGCTTTGCCTCTGATGCCAGTAGCTTTGCCGACAGCGAAAAGCTGGTTGATGAAGTTGCTGCTGAATTCGGACGCGTGGATATACTTATCAACAATGCAGGAATAACCCGCGATACGCTGCTGATGCGTATGACTGAAGAAAACTGGGACGATGTAATCCGCATCAACCTGAAATCGGCATTTAACCTTACCAAAGCCGTTCAGAAATATATGCTCAAGCAGCGCAGTGGTTCTATTATCAATATGAGCTCAGTGGTTGGTCTAGGCGGAAATGCAGGCCAGGCCAATTATGCAGCTTCCAAGGCAGGTATGATAGGATTTACCAAGTCGGTAGCGCAGGAGATTGGGGCACGTAACGTGCGCTGCAATGCCATTGCTCCCGGTTTTATTGAAACCGACATGACTGCAGGCTTACCCGAGGAGGTGAAAAAGGGATGGGCCGAAAAAATTCCGCTCAGAAGAGCAGGAAGTACCGATGACGTGGCTAATGTTGCCCTTTTCCTTGCTTCTGATATGTCTTCTTATATTACAGGACAGGTAATCGCCGTATGCGGTGGTATGACCAAGTAATATCGTATTTTAAAACAACTTGAAAGGGCAGGAGAAATTCTTCTGCCTTTTTTTGTGAAACAAGAAAGCCCCGCCATTGGCAGGGCTTTCATCATATAAAGGAGGAGATTAAAAAATGCAATGTAAAATTTAGAAGTCGAGCAGTTCTTTCGCTGCCTTCATAATTCTATCTTCACCCGGCAAAATGGCTTTTTCCAGTATGGTGTTAAAGCCCACGGGTGTAAATGTTGAACCTACGCGCCTCAAAGGTGCATCGAGGAGATGGAAAGCTTCCTCCGCGATAATTGCAGCCAGCTCCCCGCCAAATCCGCCGAATACCTTGTCCTCATGTACTACAAGTACACGGTTGGTTTTCTTTACAGAAGCCAGAATACTTTCTTTGTCAAGCGGAATAAGAGAACGAATATCTACAACTTCTATTTCTTTACCCGTTTCCTGAGCAATTTTGTCGGCTACCTTAAGGCTGAAGTGCGTGGTGTTACCGTATGTGATGATGCTCAGGTCTTTGCCTTCCCTGCGCACGCGGGCCTTACCGAAGGGAACTTCAAAATCGTCGGGTATTACGGTTTCTGCTTCTTTAGCGTTGTACATGGCCTTGGGTTCCAGGAAGAGGGTGGGGCCTTCTGAACGCATGGAAGTGCGCAACAGTCCTGCTGCATCATCGGCAAAAGAAGGATAAACAATGCGTATGCCGGGAAAAGTGGCCATGGCTCCTTCGATGGTTTGGGAGTGATACAAGCCTCCGCCGATATACCCGCCCGATGCAAGCCTTATTGTTACGTTGGGGGAAAAAGCCCCATTGCTGCGCCAGTAGTCGTGGGTCATTTCCACGAACTGCTCCATGGCAGGCCAGAAGTAATCGGCAAATTCGGCGCCTTCGATTACAATACGTATCTTCTTATTGAAGCGGCTCATGCCATTAGCAGTACCTATAATATAATCTTCGGCAATGGGAGCATTAAAAACTCTTTCGCGGCCAAACTCTTGCTGCATGCCTTTGGTTACATTAAAGATGCCTCCCTTGTCTTTGTTGGCAATGTCCTGCCCCCATATGTAGGTGTCGGGGTTGTGGCGAAACTCAGCTTTAAGCGTTTCGTTGAGCGCTTGTATAAACTTTTTCTTTTCGCCTTGCTCCTCGTGCGTGCCATCGGGATATTTTGCTGGGGCATAAGGCTCAGGAATAACAAAATCGTAGATGGAGGCCGGGTCGGGATTGGGAGCCTTGAGGGCTTTTTTGTGTGCTGCCGATACTGTTTTATCAACATCCTGCTCTATTTCTTTTAATTCCTCTTCCTTAAAAATTCCATCCCTGAGCAACAAAGTGGTAAATTTTCCCAGCGGATCATGAGCCTTTACGCAATGCAACTCCACTTCGTCGCGATACAGCTCATGGCGGTCGCTGTTGGAGTGCGAGCCAATGCGTACACAGCTGGCATGCACGATTACGGGCTCTTCATTTTCAATGGCATGTTTTTTCGCCTCATACATGGCATTCATGGAAGAGAAAATGTCTTTACCGTCACAGTGTATAATGCGCAGGTTTTTGAACCCTCTGAAGTTATCAGCGGCCTTACGATTGGCTGTCTGATCTTTCTTGGGAACAGAAATGCCATAGCCATTGTCCTGAAAAACAAAAATCACAGGGAGTTTCTCGTTGGAAGCCCCGTTGATGGCTTCGTAAACATAGCCTTCAGAAACAGAGGATTCGCCCTGCGAACTTATGGCTACACCTTTGTGATTATACTTCTTCATTGCTCTGCCCACGCCTGTGGCATGCAGGGTATGGTTGCCTGTTGCCGAAGATACATTATGAATGTTCCATTGGGGCTTGGCAAAGTGGTTCGACATATGCCTGCCTCCACTTGCCAGGTCGGTGGCTTTGGAAATACCGTTTAGGATAATCTCTTCGGCAGAAAGGCCGGCAGAAATCGCGGTAAGCATATCGCGGTAGTAGGGGAAAAGATGGTCGGTGTTGCGGTCGAAAATCTGACCGATGGCAAGTTGAATGGCATCATGGCCGGCATAGGGTGCGTGATACGACCAGCCCAGGGCCTGCTTGAGGTAATTGGGAGCTTTTTCGTCCAGCTTGCGGCCCAGTATCATCAGGTGATACCATTTTTTCAGCGTAGCCTTGTCAACCGTATCCAGTGAATATTGTTTCTTTTCTTCTTTTAATTCCAGAGTTTCCATATTTTCAAGAGAATTATGTCAGTAGTATATGTAAATTACTTTATTCCAAACGAAAGATAGTAACAAGCTCAAAAAGCTTTTGTTTAACCCGCTACTGCAGTGTTTTTGAAATTGCGATTGCAAAGATAATGCTTTTATTTAAAATGAGTCTAAATAAAGACAAGAGGAATTCGCTTGTAAAAATTAACATTTTACGCCTCCAAAGGCTGCGAAAAAAGATGGGGTTTCTTTTACCTTTGCCTGTAGCTGTTTTTTTCTGAACTCATACCATTTATCCGATGCTGAATCGTCCCGTTTTTCCCAAAGCTTTGTGTTTTCTCTCACTTTTGTGGCTAATATTGACCTGGGCACCGGCGGGGGCAAAAACGCCGCCTGTCGTTTTTACATCCGATACTTTGTATGAGCAGTCGTTCCAATTTAGGGCAGGAGCCACCCGGGGCAGCCATGCCTATATTACCAATGAAATATTGCAGATTATTGCCGATGGAAACAATCAACTGAGGGTTTTTACAGAGTACGGGATTAGCAGCAGACTTGAATTTCGACTCATGGAGGCATCTGATGATGCATATAGCCTTCTGGTTTCGGTAACCCAGATAGAGCTCATGGGGAATGCCATGTACAGGGATTTCGACATACATTCCTGGCTATGGCCTCAAATTCTTGAAATGGAAGTACATCTGAAAGGAGAAAACAATGAAACCCTGAAAAGCATCAGCTATAATGATATTGAGTGGAAAAGTGACTCCATGTGGGTTTCTCTCCCTGAGTTCAGAGTAAGAAATGCCCGTAATGGAAATGGAAAGATTGTCGCGTTTGAGGTAAAGCGAATGGCATTTCGCTATGCATATAATTACCTGGAAGAAGTAAACCGGCTTTCCCTTGCTTTGTCGTCCTATTATGATGCCGCCTCCCGGCTGGAAACCGCCTACGCTCTTATTGATGGCCTCACCCCTGATAATCCTGAAACAGCCGTACTGGATGAGTTTAAACTGTGCGAAGCCGAAATTATCGCGGGAAAAATCAGGTATGCTCCTTTTCATGGACTTATCGACAACCTGGGGTATGACCCTTTGATGATAAAGCCTGGAGGGGAGTCGTTGCTCAATGACCTGAAGGTGTTCCGTGAAAGTTTTAACTACACCCTTGCCCATATCGATAGTTTGTTATTTATCCGTGCCGAGAACTATCAGCTCAGGGGAGAATTGTCCAAAGCACGTGAGCTGTATGGAAGGGTGCTGGCTTACAATTCCTGGCATGTGCCTTCCATAATCCGGCTGGCGTCCATGGAAATGAATACGAATCAACAACAGCAGGCCTTGCAACGCCTTACTGCCATAATGGGCATTAACCCACCCCCGGGGCAATGGCGTGAGCAGGCTGTGGATTTTACTTCCCTTGTTTTTGAGAGCGAAATAGAGCGAGCTACTGAGATTATGGAGGATGGCAGATACCTGGATGCCCTCAGGGTATTGGAAAATCTCGAAGATTTCTGTAAAAAGCTGCATGTGTGGGGTTGCCCTGCTCAGCTGTACGAAAGTATCACGCAGGTACATTATGGAATGTACCGTTCCTGGCTGCTGGTAGCCAGGAGAGCCTACGTGTCGGGCAACTATTCCTTTTCTGTTTCCTATGTGGAAAGTGCTATGGAGTACCAGCAAAAAAACCGTGAATATGTAACAGACGACGCTGAAGCCCGATCGTTGTTGCAAAATGTTGTGCAGGCATATCTTTTTACAGCCTCCGAAGCCCTGCTGATCAATGACTTTTCAGGCGCCATAAGGCATATGGAAGCAGCCGGTGAATTATGCAAGAGGTATTCCTATCTGAACTGCCCTGCTGATTTGGCACAAAGGCTTGATGAAACCCGTGAGCAGAAGGAAACAGCAGAAAGAATTACCCTTGAATATGTGCTTTCGGAACCCCGTGTGGTATGGCTGCCACGCAGTGAGCAGGAAATCAGAAATAGCGTGCTGGATAATCTTTCGCTGGGGCACCTCAGAGCATGGGCCGGAAACACCGATGAAGCAAGAGATTTGCTCAACGATATCATGGAAAGCACTATGCGTTACGACCTAAGAAATGATTCAGTGATAAATATGCGTATTGTCAGCCTCTCGGATATGATTCACAAAAAGGAATGTGAGCTTTCCGAGAGGGAAATTCAGCATCTGATACAACAGGTACGCGATAATGTGCAAAGAAGCTGGTATGCCGAAGCTCGCGACAAGTTGCAGGAAGCTTATGCCTTGCAGGAAAATGCTG
>SLOR01000112.1 GCA_007132395.1 Bacteroidales bacterium | reverse complement strand
TGCTGGGCTCCGAACTCAACGGGAGCGAGCTGTGGCAACCCGTTGATATGATTATTCCCGTGCCTATGCATGCCCGGAAGCAACATAAGAGGGGGTTTAATCAGAGCGAGGTTATTGCACACGGTATCGCAGAAACTTTCGGCAGACCCCTGGAACTTTCCAACCTCGTTAAAACGGAAAAAACCGAAACCCAGACACGCAAAACACGATTCAGGAGATGGGAAAATGTGGAAACCGTTTTCAGTATCGTAAAACCTGAGCGCCTGCGCAGTAAAAATATTTTGCTGGTAGATGATGTGATTACCACGGGTTCTACACTGGAGGCTTGTACGCAAAAAATCAAAGAAATTCCCGGCACAAGGGTATGGCTGGTGTCGCTGGCTATGACCGTTTGAATGGTTCAAAAGCGGGCCGCCAGCACGGCAGTTTTACGGATTGTATTGACCTCACCCTGCGGATTAAACAGTTCTATGTGAATGATGTATATGCCCACATCAGCTTTCAGGTTGTTGTCGGTGGCACCGTCCCAGGTAACTACATCCTCAGTGCCAAGCAACCGGCCACGGGCAAGGGTACGTATGAGGCGCCCCCTGCTGTCGTAAATGGTAATGTTGGCGGTATATCCGGGATTGTCGGCTACATAAGAAATATGAAGCAGGTCATCCACCCCGTCATTGTTGGGGGAGAAAACGGCCGGATAAATTTCAAATACCTCCTGCTGCCCCTCGGGGTTGGCTGAATATTGCGAGTTTTTAAATCCCGGTGTGCCAAAACCAGCAGACTGGGCCGCCGAGTGCCAGTTGGAGCGGCTTTGTGTGGGGCGGTGATAATTGACGCGCTCCAGGGCTACACCTTTCTTGTCGGCCAGCAGCGCATAATGCATATCTTCCTCATAAATAAAACGGTCAATGATTTGATGTCCTTTGCTTGCCACCACCACTATGCCGCGGGTGTTGGTCATGGAGGGCAGGGGCATGGCAATAAAGCCCAGTGGGTTAGGTGTCATATACTGCGTCTTCACAGTTTCCGGCTCGGGAGTCATGACACGATACTCGCCGGGGAAAATCAAATTACTTTCAGATGAAATATCCCTTATGGCGGTGAGGAATCCTTCCAGGGTATCCTGTGACGATAAAATATAATTCCGAAGATCAATAACTTTACCTGACCGGTTGTAAACCTCCATGTACCTTACTCCGCGATCCGGTGGGTTAAAAAGGATTTCGTTGATTACCAGGTCGAGGCTGTCAGCGGACTGCGGTATGGCTACCCGGGTTTTGCTTTCCGCCAGGGGGTTTCCGGCACAGTCAGTAAGAACGTTGCTGAGGCTTACCTCATAAATTTGACCGGGTTGCATGTGCTCTGCCAAAACCAGCTCTACCTTTTGTGCCATGGGGTAATGGATTACTACCTCCATCGGATTTCCCAGGCCCTGGCTCAGGGTATAATTTGCAGTATGGGAAAGGCTCTCATCATCCATACTTTCGCTGAAGAAAAGGCTTATACGGTTGCTTGCTTCATATCCTGCACGTAGCAGCACAGGAGGAGTTACATCATTGTTTTCTGCTCTTACGGAGTTGGTTTGCCCGGGAGTGCCTCCTGTATCGCTGTTGCTGGCTCTCCAGTTGGGGGCCTCCTCGCAAAAGTTGTAAGGGTCGGTTTTTTCCAGCGACCAGCCACCATTGGCTTTGGCCGGATTGGCATACCACTGGTCAGAATAGTTAACCCACGAAACAAGTTCATGGTTGGGTTTGTAAAGGGCAAGCAAGGTTCCAGCATTGGTGAGAGCCGTGGCAGGTAGCCCGGA
This sequence comes from Bacteroidales bacterium, assembly GCA_007132395.1. Lineage (GTDB taxonomy): Bacteria > Bacteroidota > Bacteroidia > Bacteroidales > UBA7960 > SKVR01. The sequence continues at coordinate 5,283 of SLOR01000112.1, read as the reverse complement.
GATGGCAATCACATTCCCGAAGCCTTTGAGTGCTTCGTAAGCCGCGGGATGGGTAAACACGATGTAACCCCTGGCCGGAATTACTGCCTCGGGAATTTCGCGCATACTGTTTCCATGCTGCAGCAACCAACTTCCAAGGAAAATGTCAAAATCAGTAGTGTTGTATAATTCAATATATTCCTGCGCTGGTAAACCCACGGGTGGCGAGGGGTTAGCCATTATCTCATTAAAAACCACATCAAACTTGCTGGGGATATACCAATGAAAACTTCCGGTAAAAGGCCGCATGATATTACCATTAAAATCCATCAGGTTATTGACGGAAAGGACATAGGAAATGCCTTCTTCAAAACTACCCGGAAAAATGAGGATTACCTTGTTGGGCGTTTCTTCCGGCCTGATGGCGATGGATGGAGGACCGATGCCCCGGTTTACATAAAAGTTGGTAATGGTTTGCGCACTCACGGGTTCAAGGGCTTTGTTGAATGTTACTTCAAGGGTGTTTTGGCTGATTGCCCTTATTTGTGTGATTTCGGGCAGGGTGGTGTCTTCAATAATTTCACCCACATAAAAGTCGTCGAAAAAAAAGGCATTGGCATTGGATACGGTATAGTTGCAAACCAGGCCGAACCATTGGGTGGTAATATGCGCATCGTCGAAAACAGAACCCTGGGGCAGGAATATTTCACCACCATTGGGGTCGGCCCAGAACTCCCAGTTGCCGGCTTGGTCGCGTACTACTTTGATGCGCAGCTGATTGTTGGAGGCATCGGCAATGTTGTTGAAACCTTCCAGCAGTTCGGTGTGTGTTTCTCCGGTTTGCCTGTAAAAATAGAGTCGTTTGTTGTCGGTGCCGTCCTTGCCGATGCGCAGGTAATAACCGTTGAGGGGCTGGGTTAAATCTTGCGAATCGCTCGTAAGGTAAATGCGGGGATGGTTGTTGTTGGATGGGGTAAATGCCAGTCTTGTCCAGAACTCCCATTGTGTGTTTTCTACCACCTGGCTCTGGGTAGCCAGCCATGCACTGCCTGCCTGGGTGTCATTCAGGCGCAGCATTTGATTTTCCACTATGAACTTTTCCCTGTCTCCGCTCCAGGCGGTAAAATCGCCACTGCTGAAATCATCGGAAAACTGAGCCCACACAATACCGGGCACTACCAGGAAAACCAGTGAAAGAACTTTGTAACGCATATCCTGTCAGATTTTTGTATCGTTAGTAAATATACTATTTTTGCCAAATATTTCTATATTCCCCAAGCCCCGAAATCAGACATGCATTGTGAGAATATGCTTTGGGATATTTTCGGGGTGCTTTTGAAGAAAGCCAAGAACACCTCTGATTGTGAGGGTATAATCATAATAGTATCATTTTTCAATAACCGATAATTTTGTAGCGCATGAAACTGGCATTGATAGGAGCCACTGGCCTGGTGGGACAGGTAATGATAAAAGTGTTGGAAGAAAGGAACTTTCCCGTAACCGATTTCTACCCCGCTGCCTCGGCACGCTCGGTAGGAAAGTTGATTTCTTTCGGAGGAAAAAGCTATAAGGTTTGCAGCATACAGGATGCCCTGGATGCCCGTCCTCCCATTGCTATTTTTTCTGCCGGGGCCGGGGTGTCGCGTGAGTGGGCGCCCAAATTTGCCGAGGCGGGCACATTCGTAATCGACAACTCTTCTGCCTGGCGTATGAGTCCTGAAATTCCGCTGGTAGTGCCCGAGGTAAACAGCCATGTTCTCAATAAGGATGCACGCATCATTGCCAATCCCAACTGCAGCACCATTCAAATGGTGGTTGCTCTTAAACCCCTGCACCAGGCTTATGGAATCAGGAGGCTTGTAATTTCTACCTACCAGTCGGTTACCGGCACAGGAGTGGAAGCTGTGAAACAGCTGGAAGATGAACGGGCCGGGCGAATTCCCTCTATGGTGTATCCCTATCCCATCGATATGAATTGTTTTCCCCATGGAGGCGACTTCCTGGAAAACGGATATACCGCAGAAGAAATGAAGCTGGTAAACGAAACCCGCAAAATACTGGAAGACAACAACATTCGCATCACATCTACCGTAGTACGCATTCCTGTGAAAGGTGGGCACTCTGAAGCCATTAACATAGAAACAGATAAGCCTTTTGAATTAAAGGATGTTCTGTCGCTGTTTCAAAACACCCCAGGGATAGTTGTGCAAGACAATGTGGCGGAAAATATTTATCCCATGCCACGCTTCGCCGAGGGTAAGGATGAGGTTTTTGTTGGGCGGATTCGTCGCGATACCAGCCTTGAAAACGGCCTCGACATTTGGGTAGTGGCCGATAACCTTCGCAAAGGTGCCGCCACCAACGCCGTACAGATTGCCCAGGTGCTGCTGGAAAAAAAGCTGGTTCAGCCTTAATGGTTTTTTTGTAATTTTGCACCCTGCTGAAAATCAGCATAGGCTTTTTTCAAAGCCTTGAATATAAAACAATAAGAATCTGATAGTTTGGAAAAATCAGGAATTGAAACCCGGTGGCTTGCCGTTGTAAACCCCAACGCCGGCGTTAAAAAATGCCAGAGAGACTGGAAAAAGATCGCGCTGCTTCTGGAGAAACACCAGGTAAATTTTCATGCTGTTTTTACGGAAAAACGGGGGCATGCCATAGAACTTACCAAAGAGTATATTGAAAAAGGATTCCGGAAGATTATTTCGGTGGGGGGAGATGGTACCCTCAATGAGGTTGTAAATGGTGTATTTCGGCAAACATGCTGCGTTACCACCGATATTTCTATCGCTGTAATTTCTGTAGGAACCGGCAACGATTGGGTCCGCACATTTAATATTCCCAACGACTACAGTAAGAGTATTGCCCTTATCGTAAAAGAAGATACCTTCATTCAGGATGCAGGGATGGTAAGCTTTGCCAACGGGCCCGGGATGAATTCACGTTATTTCATCAATATGGCAGGGCTGGGCTTCGACGGACTGGTAGCCCAAAAGACCAATGCCGACAAGGACCTGGGAAGGGCCAACCCCCTTGTTTATTTCAAAAATATTTTTCTTTCCCTGTTTACGTTCAACTCGGTTCCCACCCGAATCGTGGTAGATAATACAGAGATGCATCACTATATTTTCAGCGCGGGAGTGGGCATAGGGCAGTTTAATGGTGGTGGCATGAAACAGGCTCCCAATGCTATCCCCAACGATGGTTTGTTCGACCTGACTCTTATCAAGGATATGAGCAAATGGGCCGTAATTGCCAATGTAAACAGGCTATACAACGGTACCATCGGCAAGCACAAAAAAGTGGATTTGCACAAAGGAAGACAAATCATTATAGAACCGGAAACCCCCGTGCTTATGGAAGCCGATGGTGAATCACTCGGTCAGTCGCCTTTCACTTTTACTGTTATCCCCAAAAGTCTTAGGGTGGTGATAAACAAAGAAAAACTTTTTACCAATACCAGTTCATAACATCTGTTACCTCTAAGAATTAAAGTTGTATGCAAAAAGGAGAAGATACTTTTAAAAAAATTATAGCCCATGCCAAAGAGTATGGATTTATTTTTCAGTCCAGTGAAATCTATGATGGCTTAAGTGCCGTTTACGACTATGGTCAGAATGGCTCGGCCCTGAAGAACAATATCAAGGATTACTGGTGGAAGTCCATGGTGCAATACCATGAAAATATCGTGGGGATTGATTCGGCCATTTTTATGCACCCCACCGTATGGAAAGCGTCCGGCCACGTAGATGCCTTTAACGACCCGCTTATCGACAACAAGGACTCCAAAAAGAGATACCGTGCCGATGTGCTCATTGAAGACTTCATGGCCAAGCTGGAAGATAAAATCAATAAGGAGGTGGAGAAGGCGGCCAAAAAATTTGGCGACAGCTTCGATGCCAAAATGTTTCGCGAAACCAACCCCCGCGTGCTGGCCAACCAGGAGAAGATTGACGCCATTCGTACGCGTTTTGTAACAGCCCTTGAGAATGAAGACCTGAAGGATGTGAAAGCATTGATTGAAGAGCTGGGCATTGCATGTCCCATTTCCGGTTCTAAAAACTGGACCGATGTGCGCCAGTTCAACCTCATGTTCAGCACACAGATGGGTTCGTTGAGTGAAGATGCCAGCCAGATTTACCTGCGTCCCGAAACCGCCCAGGGTATTTTTGTGAACTACCTCAACGTGCAGAAAACCGGACGCATGAAGATTCCTTTTGGCATCGCCCAGATTGGAAAAGCCTTCCGTAATGAAATCGTGGCACGTCAGTTTATTTTCCGCATGCGCGAATTTGAGCAGATGGAAATGCAGTTTTTCGTACGCCCGGGCGAGGAAAAACAATGGTATGAGTACTGGAAAGAAGACCGTATGAAGTGGCACAAATCGCTGGGCATGCCCGACGAGGTTTACCGCTTTCACGATCACGACAAGCTGGCCCATTACGCCAATGCGGCGGCCGATATTGAGTTTGAATTCCCCTTCGGCTTTAAGGAGCTGGAAGGAATCCATTCCCGCACCGATTTTGACCTGGGCGCGCACCAGAAGTTTTCCGGCAAAAAGCTCCAGTATTTCGATCCGGAAACCAATGAAAGCTATGTGCCATACGTGGTGGAAACATCCATTGGCCTCGACCGTATGTTCCTTGCTATCTTGAGCCAGGCCTACAACGAGGAGACCCTGGAAGATGGGTCGCAAAGGGTTGTGTTAAACCTGCCTCCCATGCTGGCGCCCTATAAAGTTGCCGTGCTGCCCCTTATGAAAAAAGACGGCCTGCCGGAAAAAGCCAGGGAATTGATGGACACATTGAAGTATGACTTCATGTGTCAGTATGAGGAAAAGGATGCCATTGGTCGCCGCTACCGCCGCAACGATGCCATCGGTACACCCTACTGCATTACCATTGATCACCAGACCCTGGAAGACAATACGGTAACCATCCGCGAACGCGATACCATGCAACAGGAACGCATTCATAAGGATGATGTGAAAAAAGTTGTGCTCGAAAGACTTTCTCAAAGAAAGTAACTAGCAGCAAATATAATTACATAAAGAGGCTGTCTCTGAAGTCCATTTGGGTCGTTGAGCTTGTCTAAACGACTGCCATATATTTGGCGGATATTCGCTTCGACAAGCTCAGCGGACAAAAAATACCGACTTCTGAGACAGCCCTTTTTTTGGGGCTAACCCAAACCTACCGCAAGGTTGCTGCATTCTATAAAAATTTACGGGTTTGCTGGCATGATAAATTGAAGTTAAAATTCTATTTTTATGCCCCGCATGCTTTTGTGCATTTTCCATAAAGA
>SLOR01000133.1 GCA_007132395.1 Bacteroidales bacterium | reverse complement strand
TTTAACAATATCTCCCTGGATGCCCTGCCCATGGACGTTTTTACCGTGTTTTCCTCCGCACAAAAAGGTGGAGAAATACAGCCCCGTGGCTTTGTCCCGGTATATGAAGGGGGCCAGCTTTCTTTTTCCATTCAACCGGATAATGGGTATAGCCTGCAAGATATCCACCTCGACGGGGCATCTCTGCTGCATACTGCAACCATTTTGGCAGACAGCTCGATTCGCATTGACCTTACCGATATCCGCAACAGCCATCAGTTAAATGTTTCTTTTGAGAAAGTTGCACCGGAGGAAACGGCCAGTAAAGATGCCCTCTTGCTTTTTCCCAACCCCACATCAGGGAAACTTACCATTTCATGCGAATATAGTATGGAGCATATCAGCATCAGTAATATTGCCGGACAGGTAATGCTTTCCCAACCCATCGGGGCTGTGAGGGTGTATCAAACAGATATTTCTTTTCTCCCTGCCGGATTTTACCTGGTAAGCGTGAGAGGCGAGTACGGAATATTCACCCGCAAGCTGAAATTAATGCGTTAACCAGATACAATGAATCTATAATAAATATAAAGAATGGAACAACTTACACTTACAACACCCGCTTTACTCTTTTCAGCCATTTCGCTGATTCTGCTGGCCTACACCAACCGATTCCTCACCATTGCACAACTGGTGCGGGGACTGCATGCCCAGTACAAAGAAAATCCTACCAAAATCCTGTACGGGCAAATTGCCAACCTGCGCAAAAGGGTAAACCTCATCAAAGAAATGCAGATTTATGGCGTGGCAAGCCTGCTGTTCTGCGTCATTAGCATGTTCCTAATATATGTAGGAAAGAATTTGGCTGCCGAAATCATATTCGGTATCGGCCTGGTACTGCTTATCGTTTCCCTTACCATCAGCATCTGGGAAATTGTAATCAGTGTGAAAGCGCTCAACCTGCATATTTCCGATGTGGAAAAGGGTGGAAAAGGCTGAGTTTACCGACCCCACAATGCCATTTGCCGATGAGTGATTGCACAGATCGCACTTCCCGCATAGCTTTGTATCATCGTAATTAAAAGAAATAATTAAACGTAAAATAATCTTATCATGAGAACCTATTTTGAAAAAAGAATATTGCTGGGCTTATTGCTCTTACTGGCAGGGGTAATTTTGATGCTCAAATATTACAACATTTTACCCTTCGATTTGCCATACTATGTTTTCTCCTGGAAATCACTGCTGGTAGTGCTGGGTATCATATTTATTATTACAGAGAAAAACAAATCTACTGGTATCATATTGTTTCTCATCGGGTCGGTATTTATAACAGGCGAAGTCCTGGATATGCGATTCTGGGAAGTGGTTCGCTTTGTTATTCCTATGGTACTGATAGTGGCCGGTTTGACCATTCTGATGCGCAGGCAGACTTTTAGACCCAAGCAAATCAATATTCCCGAGGGTGATAACGTAAACGATTATATCAACGATGTGAATATCTTTGGCGGAGGTGAAAAGAGAATAAAATCACAAAATTTTAAAGGCGGACAGCTGACTGCTATTTTCGGAGGCAGTGAAATAGACTTTCGTCATGCACAGCTGGCACCGGGGGTTAATGCCATCGACCTGATGTGCATCTTCGGCGGTACCTCTATCCGTGTGCCCGACGACTGGGAGGTGAAAATTGAAGTATCTGCCATCTTCGGCGGCTTTGCCGATGAAAGGAAATTCGAGAAAAAAGATACCATCGAAAACCCCGACAAAATACTTTACCTCAAAGGTTTGGTGCTGTTCGGAGGTGGTGAAATAAAATCGTAAAATAAAATCTACTGCCGGATGCATTGGCATGTTATCTGTCAATACATCCGGCAGTCATTTCTCCAAGGCTCAATTCGCTCATGAACAACATTATCACCAACCGGATTTTTCTGCGCAACTACCTGGTATTTATGCTGGTGGTTGCCCTGGTGCATTTTATCCTGTTTCATTTTCGTTACCATATCGGCCTTCTTAATGCCTTTGTGGATGCCATGTTGTCCATTGCCCTTCTCGACTTTATGCTGCTGAGCATGTGGTGGGTGGTGCGCTTCGCCCGCTCCGACGCGCTTACCTCTTTCAGCAGTATCCGCAACAGTGTGCTGGCAGGCTTTTTTATAGTGCTGACATGGTTGTTTTTGAGTCGCTGGCTGCTGGAGCTGATGTTTCAAACACAGCATGAGTACCTCGAATTTTTAAAGCAATCGCAGCCCCTGCGATTTATCGCCGGTTTGTTTGTGGCCTGCCTGGTGTACCTTTCTTTTTTTCTCTCACTTTACCGCCGTTCGGTGGTAGAAGCCCTGGAGAGAGAAAATCAATTACGTATGCTGGTGCAAAAAACAGAACTACAGGCCCTGAAGAATCAGCTTAACCCTCATTTTATATACAACAGTCTTAACTCCATAAGCTCCCTCACCCTTTACAGCCCCGACAAGGCCCGTGAAATGGTAGGACTGCTCTCCGACTTCCTGCGTACCGCCCTCAGGCAAGATGCCATGCAAAAGGTTAGCCTGCAGCAGGAGCTTGACAACATCAGCCTGTACCTGCAAATTGAGAAAATACGTTTCGAGGAAAAACTTCAATGGGAATTCCATATCCCGCGGGAGTGCATGAGTATGCAGCTGCCGGTAATGATACTGCAGCCCCTGGTGGAAAATGCCGTAAAACATGGTGTCCAGCACAGCGCCCAAACATCACCCTTGCAAATCATTGCTGAAATGCAGGAAAGTAAGCTTCAGGTAAAGGTGCATAATAATTTCGACCCCGATTTCCATCGCTTTAAAGGCGAAGGGGTAGGAGTAGAAAATGTGCGAAACCGCATGAAAGTGATTTATGGAAAAAAAGACCTGGTGCAGATACACGTGGATGGAAAAGAATTTAAAGTAAATATGCAATTCCCACAATAATACCCCCGGATAAAACTTGCTATATCCCATGGAAAACATAATCAGAACCCTAATTATAGAAGACGAAAGCCCGGCGCGGCGACTTATTGAAAACTTCCTGCAGGAATACCCCCAGGTAAAACTCATAGGCCATTGCAGCGATGGCTTTGAAGGGGCAAAAAAAATTATGGAGCTTAAGCCCGACCTCATCTTCCTTGATATCCAGATGCCCCGCATCAACGGTTTTGAAATGCTGGAGCTGCTCAAAGGGGAGGATTTACCTATGGTGATATTCACCACCGCCTTTGATGAGTTTGCCATACGCTCCTTTGAATACAATACCTGCGATTACTTGCTCAAACCCATTGGCAAGGAGCGCTTTCAAAAAGCTGTGCAAAAAGCCATCGAACAGTTCAGGATAAAGGAAAAGGATTCCACTCCGCTGGAGGAAGTCTCCGAGCAGGGAATGACAGCCGGCAAATTCCTTGATCGCATTGTAATACGCTCAGGCAGCAATATCCATGTGGTGCAATGCGATGATTTGATTTGCCTTGAAGCCAGCGATGACTATGTTATCGTACACTCCACTTCCGACCAATGGCTGAAAAAGCAAACCCTTAAGTTTTATGAGAAGAAACTCAATCCCGAAGAATTTGTAAGGGTACATCGCTCTTTTGTTGTAAAGGTGTCGGCCATCAACCGTATTGAGCCCTACTCCAAAGATGCATACGTGGCCCTGCTGCACAACGGCCTGAAAGCCTCGGTAAGCAAGGCTGGTTATGCCCGTCTGAAGCAAATCCTGAACTTCTGACCCCATAAACCGGAGTGGCTCCCCATCTCCGGTCTCCTTTCTCCCCCTATTGTTATATATTCCTAAAAAATATTCCATCACTCATAATTATCCGCATTCTTTGTCGTTTTCATTGCGCAATAAAACAAAGAAAACATTACCTTTGCAAATTGTTTTCAAACACTGTAAACACAAATTAAAACAAGCACATATTCATGCTAATGCCAAAAATCAACAAGGGAATTCTTATTTTTTCAGCGCTTTTGCTCCTTCTTGCTTCATGCAGCAAATATCAGCGTCTGCTCAAAAGTGACGATGTAAACCTGAAAAAAGAAAAAGCCATAGAATACTACGATAATGGTGATTACCACCGTGCCCTGGGCTTGCTAACGGATATTATCCCCGCTTTTAGGGGAACGGCTCAAGCCGAAGAGTTGAATTATTACTATGCTATGGCGCATTATAAGCAAAGAGATTACATCCTTGCTGCCCACTATTTCAAATCCTTCACCCAGGCATTCCCTCGTAGTGAGCATAACGAAGATTTCTTGTTTTTGAGTGCTTACTGTCAGTACCTGCTTTCACCCCGTCCCAGCCTCGATCAGCAGCCCACAAGGGAAGCTATACGTGAGTTACAGGGATTTGTGAACAGGTACCCGCAAAGTGAAAAGGTAGAGCAGGCCAACCAACTTATAGATGAGCTGCGCCTGAAGCTGGAAATAAAAACTTTTGATTCGGCAATGCTCTATTTCAATATTCGTGATTATATGGCAGCCGTTCGTACTTTTAATATTGTTATACGGGATTATCCTGACACAAATTTCAGGGAAGAAGCCATGTATTACATTGTAAGATCGCACTTCCTGTATGCCGAGAACAGCATCCAGGATCGTCAGCTGGATAGATATAAAAATGTGGAAGAGGCGCATCGTCGCCTAACCAACCGCTTCCCCGACAGCGAATACCTTCCTGCGGCCGACCGCATGTTGCATACCGCCCGCGAGAATATTAGCAGGCTGGAAGAACTGGCAGCACAAAACAATTCCTAACTTACGCAGTTTATTATTCAAAATACCTTTGTAAAACCATGGATTACAAAAAAGTAAAAGCAGAAAGCAACACTACTACACGCGACCTCAGACGATTTGATCAGGAAACCAATAACATTTATGAGTCGGTGGTAGTGATTGCCAGAAGAGCCAACCAGATTGGACAGGAGATGAAAGAAGAACTCAACAGCAAGCTATCAGAATTTGCCACTTCTACCGATAACCTGGAAGAGGTTTTCGAAAATCGTGAGCAAATTGAAATTGCCCGCTACTACGAGCAACTTCCCAAAGCCAGCCTCATTGCCATCAATGAGTTTACAAACGATAATATCTATTACCGTATCCCCGAAAAAGACTAATACCTTTTGCCCGGGAGTCGGGATGTACAGAAAAAGTTTTTGAAAAGAATGAATGTGGTTGCCGGGCAATGGCTTAAATGATCTCACTGATGATTTATCCATACCCGAATGCATGTTCTCTTTTTAAGAACTTTTTTTGTTTTAAAAACCATTGCCCCCGGAAGTAAAATACTATTTAGTATATTCACACAGCCTAAATCTAAAAACACCATGTTGCAGGGAAAAAAGATAATCATCGGAATCAGTGGCGGAATAGCTGCCTATAAAACCCTGTTTTTGATTCGCCTTTTTAAAAAGGCCGGAGCAGAAGTGCGTATAGTGGCCACTGAAAATGCCATGTGGTTTGTTACCCGGGTAAGCCTGGAGTCTCTCTCTCAAAACAAGGTGTACGACAAGGTTTTCGGACCCGAAAATGATTATACTACCGAACATATAAGCCTTACCGACTGGGCCGACGCCTTCGTGGTAGCCCCGGCAACGGCCAATATCATAGGCAAATATGCCAATGGCATTGCCGACGATGCCTTGTCAACCTCACTAATGGCATTTGATAAGAAAGTATTCGTGGCCCCGGCCATGAACTGCAAGATGTATGAAAATTTTGCCTTTCAGAAAAACCTGGAAACCCTGCGCCAAAACGCTGTACAAATCATAGAACCCGCAGAAGGTTACCTGGCCTGCGGCTATGAAGGCAAAGGACGCATGGAAGAACCCCATGTTATCTTTCAGCAGGTGCAAAGCTGGTTTGCCCATGACCGGAAAGATTTGCAAGGGAAGAAGGTATTGCTCACGGCCGGGCCTACCTTCGAAAACATTGACCCGGTGCGCTACATCGGCAACTATTCCACCGGTAAAATGGGCTTTGCACTGGCCGAAGAACTTGCCGAAAGAGGGGCAGAGGTAACCCTTGTGGCAGGACCTGTAAACCTTAGCCTGCAACACCCCGGCATACATCGTATCGATGTGCAGAGTGCGCAGCAGATGTACGATGCCGCAATGAATGCTTTTCCCCGCATGGATGCCGCCATCCTTACTGCAGCGGTAGCCGATTTTCGGCCCGCACAACTCAACACTGAAAAAGTAAAACGCACTGGCGATACCTTAACCCTGCAGCTGATAGCTAATCCCGATATACTGGCCTCCCTGGGGCAGATAAAGAAATCCGGTCAGGTACTGGCAGGTTTCGCCCTGGAAACTACCAATGAAGTGGAAAACGCCCAAAGCAAACTAAAGAAGAAAAACCTGGACTTCATCGTACTGAATTCCCTGAAAGATAAAGGAGCAGGCTTTGGAACCGACACCAATAAAATAACCTTATTAGACAATAAAAACCAGATTACCGGGTTTGAATTAAAAAGTAAAAAACTGGTGGCCAAAGATATTACCGATAAACTGGTCGAATACCTGAAAGAACATCAGGCCTGAGGCTTACGCCACCTTTTTTATACGTTATAATGTTATAGCCTATGCGTTTACTAATTATATCCCTGCTGATTGCTGCTGCCTCGCTCAACCCACTGAGAAGCCAGGAACTCCAGTGTATGGTGCAAATCTCTACCCCCGGTATGTCGGAAACCGACAGGCAGATAATGCAGACCCTGCAGTCGTCTATCTACGAATTCATGAATCAGCGCAACTGGACCGAATATCAGTATAAAACGGAAGAAAGAATTGAAGCCAGCATATTGATTACCATCAGTGAAAAAATAGGGGGTGATGAGTACCGCGGAACCATCCAGGTACAGTCGCGCAGACCCATATATAATACCTCTTACGATTCACCTATACTCAACCATAACGATCGCGACTTTCAGTTTCGTTATGTGGAAAACCAACCCCTGGAGTATGCCGACAACAACTTTACCAGCAACCTCACCTCTGTACTGGCTTTTTATGCCTATGTTATTATTGGTTTTGATTTCGACACTTTTACGCCCATGGGTGGTACGCCCTATTTCGAACGTGCCCAGTCAATCGTAAACCTGGCGCAAAATGCACCCGAGAGAGGATGGAAATCCTTCGAAGGCCAGCGCAACCGCTACTGGCTGATGGAGAATATTTTCAATTCGCAGTTTTCGGGCATCCGGCAGGCTTTATATACCTACCACCGAACGGGTTTCGACCGTATGACCGAAAATATGGATATGGCACGTGCTGATGTATTGGCTGCCCTGGAAATACTGCAACGGGTACACCGCCAGCGGCCGGGAAGTTATCTTATGTCTATTCTGATGACAACCAAAGGTGATGAACTGGTGCATCTTTTCAGCGATGCTCCGGCAATGGAAAAGAATCAGGTCGTGCAGATTCTTTCCGAAATTGACCCTGCCAACTCAGCCAAATACCGTCGTATAAATCAGCCTGGTTAAAAGTAACCCCCCTGAAAACAAGCGTTTAAAACCCCTGTGTCGCTGCGCTGATTTCCCTTAAAATTGTATCGCAAAGTTTGTTAACTTTGTAGCTTCGCTAAATTGTAGCCCTGGTTATATGTTAAAGAGTCTTTTGATTGAAAACTATGCCCTGATTGAAAAACTGGACATCAGCTTCGATGATGGTTTGTCTATTATTACCGGCGAAACCGGTGCGGGTAAATCCATTCTGCTGGGTGCACTGGGGCTCATCCTGGGGCAAAGAGCCGATACACAGGTGCTGTTCGATCCGCATAAAAAGTGTATTATTGAAGGCGTTTTTGCCATTGGTGGCCTGGGCATGGAAGAGCTTTTCAGCGAACACGATCTTGACTACGACCCCAATGCTATATTGCGACGCGAAATCAGCCCGCAAGGCAAATCCAGGGCATTTATCAACGATACCCCCGTTAACCTCACCCAGATGAAGGATGTTGCCGAAAGGCTCATCGATATCCATTCACAGCATCAGAATCTTGTAATTGGCAAATCATCCTTCCGCTACAACATCCTTGATGCCTTTGCAGGCATAACCCCAATGGTGGCAGAGTATGCTTCCGGTTTTCAGCGCCTCAATACCCTCCAAAAGAAACTGGAACTGCTGCAACAGCAGGAAAAACAGATGCGTTCCGAACTGGATTATTTCCAGTTTCAGTACGATGAACTGTATAAAGCAGCGCTCAATGCCGGGGAGTTTGAAGAGATTGAATCTGAACTGGAAATTTTAAATAATGCTTCGGAGATAGGCTTCAGCCTTGAAAAAGCGGAGTATATGCTGGAAAGCGGACAGGAAAACATTCTATCTGCCCTTTCAGAAGTGCTGAACCTGTTTCGCAACCTGGAAAAATTCAGCCCCGCCTATGCCGAAATCTGTCAGCGACTGGTGTCTTCCGAAATTGAGTTACGGGATATTGCTATGGAAGTGAGTCGCTCCAAAGAAGATATCAACTCCGACCCGCATCGCATGCAGGAGTTGCAGCAACGGTTTGATTTGCTGCAGAAACTCTTGCATAAACATCATACGGCCGACATGGAAGAGTTGATAGAAGTGCGGGATGATTTCAAACAGAAAATTGATAGTTTCGAATCTCTTGAAGCCGAGGTGGAGCAATTGCAAAAGGAATGTGATGCTTTTGCCGGAAAACTCAAAGATAATGCCCTTAAAATCTCTGAAGCCCGAAAGAAAAATATTCCAGCTTTGGAAAAGCAAATCAATGGGGTACTCAAAGAGCTGGGCATGCCCTCGGCACGTTTTAAAGTGGACTGCCGGCAAACGAACGGGCTGCACACACAGGGTATCGACGAGATTGATTTTTTGTTTTCGGCCAACCCCGGAAGCGCGACCCGTGATCTGGCAAAGGTAGCTTCGGGTGGCGAACTCTCCAGACTTATGCTGGCTGTGAAATCGGTCATATCAATGAAAAACCTGCTGCCCACTATTATCTTCGACGAAATTGATACGGGCGTATCCGGCGAAATAGGCTTCAAGATGGCCCATATACTGGAGAAAATCTCCAAAAGCATGCAGGTTATTTCTATTACCCATTTGCCACAGGTGGCAGCAAGGGGAAAGAAGCACTTTATCGTGTATAAAACAATGCAAAATCAACATACTACAACCCTGGTGAAAAAGCTGGATGCGCAAGACAGGGTTACAGAAATTGCCAAAATGCTCGGAGGCAACAACCCCAGTGATACGGTGGTAAAAACTGCTAAAGAGCTATTAGAAAAACAGAGTATTCATAAAAATTAGAAATAAGATGAGTCATAATTTATTGCAAGGAAAACGTGGAATTATATTCGGGGCACTGGATGAGAATTCCATCGCATGGAAAGTAGCTGAACGTGCCAAAGAAGAAGGAGCTGTATTTGTACTTACCAATGCCCCGGTGGCATTGCGCAAAGGAGATATTTTCAGACTTGCAGAGAAAACAGGCAGCGAAGTGATATCGGCCGATGTAACTCAGGTAGACGATATTGAGAATCTTTTAAACGAAGCCATGAAAATTCTTGGTGGTAAAATAGATTTTATCCTGCACTCCGTAGGCATGTCGCCCAATGTTCGTAAGGGCCTGCACTATACCGAACTGGATTATAACTACCTGAACAAAACCCTCGACGTTTCAGCCATATCCCTGCACAAAGTATTACAAACGGCCTATCAAATGGATGCCATCAATGAATGGGGAAGTGTGGTAGCACTCAGCTATATAGCTGCACAACGTACCTTCTCCTCTTACAGCGATATGGCCCAGGCCAAGGCGATGCTTGAATCTATTGCCCGCAGTTTTGGCTATCACTATGGTAAAAAACGCAAAGTGCGTGTAAACACTATTTCGCAGTCGCCCACCAAAACCACAGCCGGGCAGGGTGTGGGAGGCTTTAATGCCTTTTATTCTTATGCCAACTGCATGTCGCCCCTGGGCAATGCTTCCTCAGAGCAATGTGCCAACTATTGCATCCTGATGTTTTCTGATATGACCCGGATGGTAACCATGCAAAACCTCTTCCACGATGGCGGGTATTCCACCATGGGTATCAGTGATAAGCTCATCGACGACTGCTTCGTATGCACAGGCGATTGCCACGAGAAAAACACGGAAAAATAGCTTTTCTCAACCTGCAGGCAACTTAATTTCCTGATTAGGATTATTTTTCTATTTTTGCCGCGGGAAAATTTGATGAATTTTAATTTTATAAAGAAAACCCTTTATTCATGAGTTTTAAAATTGTTGTTTTAGCCAAGCAAGTGCCAGATACCCGCAATGTGGGTAAAGACGCCATGAAGGCCGATGGTACAGTTAACCGCAGTGCCCTGCCTGCCATCTTCAACCCCGAAGATTTGCATGCCCTGGAGCAAGCGCTGAGGATTAAAGACCGCATGGAGGATGCCGAAATCATTATCCTTACCATGGGCCCGCCAAGGGCAGCAGAAATTATCCGCGAGGCAATGTACCGCGGTGCCGATAGCGGCTACCTGCTTACCGACAGAAAATTTGCCGGTTCCGATACCCTGGCAACTTCTTATGCCATTTCTCTGGCAGTGAAAAATATAAAGCCTCACCTGATTATTGCAGGTCGTCAGGCCATCGACGGAGATACTGCACAGGTTGGTCCCCAGGTGGCAGAAAAGCTTAACATCCCACAGGTAACCTATTGCGAAGAAGTGCTGGATGTTTCTGATGATGAACTGACCATAAAGAGAAGACTGGAAAGAGGTGTGGAGACCGTAAAATGCAAAACTCCGCTGCTCATTACCGTGCACAGTTCTGCCCCTGCTTGCAGGCCACGTCATGCCAAATTACTCATGAAGTTTAAACATGCACGTACCGTTTCTGAATTGCAGGAAGAAACCAAGGACTATACAGAAATGATGACCAATAAGCCCTACCTGCGTATTGAAGAATGGAGCGTTGCCGATTTGGATGCAGATACCGAATTCCTCGGCTTGTCGGGCTCACCCACCAAAGTAAAGAAAATTGAAAATGTGGTGCTGGCCAAAAAAGATTCTGTAGAGCTTACCACCGACGATAAGGATATAGATTACCTGATGAAGGAGCTTATCGACAGCCACGTAATAGGCTAAATTCAAAAAAAATCAATAACGAAAAACCCAAAAAAGTGAATAATATATTTGTTTATTGCGAAATTGAAGATGGTCATGTGGCAGAGGTAAGCCTTGAGTTGCTCACCAAAGGCCGTAAACTGGCCAACGAAATAGACCGCAAGCTGGAAGCTGTGGTAATTGGTCATAATCTGACCGGGATAGAAAAGCAGATTTTTCCCTTTGGCGTTGATGTTATCCATGTTGCCGATAACTCTCGCCTGTATCCTTTTCTTACCCTCCCTCATGCCGAAATAGTTGTAAATCTTTTTAATGAGGAGCAACCTGAAATTGCCCTCTTTGGTGCTACCAGCGTAGGACGCGACCTGGCTCCCCGGGTGGCTTCGGCTCTTAAATGCGGTCTTACAGCCGACTGCACCAGCCTGATGTTTGGCGACCATACCGAAAACAAAACCGGAAAGGAATACAAAAACCTGCTTTACCAGATTCGTCCCGCCTTTGGAGGTAATATTATTGCCACTATTATCAACCCCGATACCCGCCCGCAGATGGCAACCGTACGCGAGGGTGTAATGAAGAAGGAAGTGTTCAGCGCAACACATAAGGGCGAAATCAAGCATGTAAATGTGGATACTATACTCAATGAAGGCCATATGGCTGTTCAGATTGTAGAACGTCACATTGAAAAGCAGAAAATCAATATCAAGGGTGCTCCCATTATTATCTCAGGAGGATATGGAGTGGGTTCCAAAGAAACCTTCGACCTGTTGTTCGAACTGGCCGAGCTGCTGGGTGGTGAAGTAGGTGCTTCACGTGCTGCCGTTGATGCCGGATTTGTTGACCATGCCCGCCAGGTAGGTCAAACAGGTATTACCGTACGTCCCAAACTCTATATTGCATGCGGTATCTCAGGTGCCGTGCAGCATACTGCCGGTATGAACGAATCAGCTAAAATCATTTCTATCAACAACGATCCCAAGGCGCCTATCAACCAGATTGCCGATTATGTGATCAACGGCAACGTGGCAGATGTGATTCCTAAAATGATTAAGTTTTACAAACACAACACCAAGTAAAACACATTTGCCTTACTCAAAGGGATTCAATGATATAAACAAAAAGAAAAATGGAAAATTTTTATAAAGATAACCCCAATTTAAAGTTTCACCTCAAGCACCCCTTGATGGAGAAAATTATCAGGTTGAAAGAACAGAATTTTGCTGATAAAGATAAGTATGACTACGCCTTCCAGGATTTTGAAGATGCTCTTGACTCTTACGACAAGGTATTGGAAATCGTGGGAGAAATATGCGCTGAAACCATTGGCCCCAACGCCGAAGCCGTTGACCATGATGGCCCCCAGCTTATTAATAACGAGGTGATTTATGCACCCGGTACCCAGGAAAACCATGATACGTTAACCAAAGCCGGACTTATTGGTATGTCGCTGCCCCGCGAGTATGGCGGGCTGAACTTTGCCATGGTACCTTATGTAATTGCAGCCGAGCTGGTATCGCGTGCCGATGCAGGTTTTGCCAATATCTGGGGCCTGCAGGACTGTGCAGAAACCCTCCATGAATTTGCCAACGAGGAAATCAAAAAAGAATTTTTGCCCCGCTTTAACCAGGGTGCCACTGCCGCCATGGACCTTACCGAGCCCGACGCCGGTTCCGACCTGCAGGCCGTGCAGCTGAAAGCTACCTTTGACGAACAAAAACAACAATGGTTCCTTAATGGTGTAAAAAGATTTATCACCAATGGTGATGCCGATATCAGCCTTGTGTTGGCCCGTTCAGAGCCCGGCACTACCGATGGTCGCGGCCTTTCATTGTTTGTGTATGATCGCAAACACAATGCTGTAAGTATCCGCCGTATCGAAAACAAACTGGGTATCAAGGGATCTCCTACCTGTGAGCTTGTTTTCAAGGATGCTCCCGCACAGCTGGTGGGTGATCGCAAGTTGGGGCTTATCAAGTATGTAATGTCGCTGATGAACTCTGCCCGCCTGGGTGTGGGTGCCCAGTCAGTAGGCATTGCCGAAGCTTCTTACCGTGAAGCCATGAAGTATGCCTACGAGCGTGAGCAGTTTGGGAAACCTATTATCAGCTATCCTGCAGTTTACGAAATGCTTTCGGTAATGCGTGCCAAAATTGACGCTTCCCGTTCGCTGCTCTACGAAACCGCGCGCTATGTTGATGTTTACAAAGCGTACAACTTTATCCAGGAAGAACGCAAGCTGGAGCCTGAAGAGAGAAACGATGCCAAGCATCATACCCGCGTTGCCGATGCACTTACTCCGCTATTGAAGCTTTTTGCCAGTGAGTATTGCAACGAAATTGCTTCTGATGCATTGCAGGTTCACGGCGGTACCGGATACATGAAGGACTTTCCTGTTGAAAGACTCTTCCGTGATGCCCGTATTACCAATATTTACGAAGGTACATCACAATTGCAGGTGGTAGCTGCCATCAGAGCGGTTGGTAACGGTGCCTACCTGAAGCTGATTCGCGAATACGAGCAGCAACACTTTAAGCCCGAGTTCGACCATTTAAAAAATACCCTTATCAAGCTTACCGATGATTTTGAAAAGCTGAGCAAGGAAGTTCTGGATACCAAAAACAACGAGTTGCTGGACTTCCACGCACGTCGTTTGGTTGAGATGGCTGGATATATTATCATGGGCTACCTGCTGCTGCAGGATACCCACCGTGATGAGCAGTTCCGTAAGTCGTGCGATATTTTCATCCGCAAGGCAAAAACAGAATGTGCTTCACGTGCTGAGTTTATCCGTTCTTTCGAAGAAAAGAGCCTGGGTGCCTATAAAATTACCTGGGAATAATCTTTCTCAAAGCAAATATAAAAAGGGCTGTCAGTTTTTTCTGGCAGCCCTTTTTGTTCGTGAATTTTTCAGTAATCAGTTTTATCCAACTAAACTAGTGCTTTACTGTTTGGATTTTTTATTTTAGATGGATGCTCTGGGCG
This sequence comes from Bacteroidales bacterium, assembly GCA_007132395.1. Taxonomy (GTDB): domain Bacteria; phylum Bacteroidota; class Bacteroidia; order Bacteroidales; family UBA7960; genus SKVR01. The sequence continues at coordinate 8,829 of SLOR01000133.1, read as the reverse complement.
GCGCTGCGAAGCCTTGATTAATAGTCAACTTTTTGATCAGGCAAAAAGTTGAGTAAAGAATAAATTCTTACCAAATAGACTTTACACCATTCACTGGCAATAAAACTGATAATCTAATTACTGTATCATCATTTTCCGGGTTTGCGAAAACTCCCCGCTTTGCATCCTGTAAAAGTAAAATCCCGGTTGGAGGCCTTCGAGGCTAATGTGCAGGGTGTGGATGCCGGGTGAGAAGGTTTCTCCGGCCAGACTTCTGACTGGCCTGCCATACATGTCGAAAAGGGAGAGATCTACCCTGGCCGCCACCGGTAGTACAAAAGATATGGAGGTGCTCTGTGTGGCAGGGTTGGGGTAGTTTTGTAATAGCTCCGCTCCCTGGCGGGTGTTGGATGTAGTGGTGTTAAGCCCTGTGGCGGTAACTTCAATATTATCCAGCCTGAGCATATCCCTTCGGCCGTGGTCAGCCTCCAGCTGTTCTCCTGTGAAGTAATATTTCCAGCGCAACTGTAAGTATTCCTGATTGGCGGCCTGCGTTGGCAGCTGTATAGGCCCGAAGTGCTGCTGGTGGCCATCTTCCGCCGAACGGGTATATTCAACTACCTGGCCTTCATCATCCAGCAAGTCCACAAATGTGCCTTCCGGTCCTATTTTATACTGCATACGAATGGCATATACCCTGGCATTGGCCTGCAGGGTACCTCCGGTCCAGGATACCAGCACATCGTCGAGCCCGCGGGTATCCAGTGCCAGTATTGCTGCACCCAGATCTCTATCGCGCCCTGTGTTGATAAAAGAAATACCATCCTGACCCAGTCCGTTGATGCGTGTTCTGCGGGTAAGTTTGTAGGGAAAGCCCATCAGAGCCTCGTCATCGCTGTGATATTCTTCCAAGGGAATATGATAGCGATGGGTCATGGGGTCATGCAGCCCGGGATCGCTTTGGTTGGCCTGCAGAAACAGCATGTTGGGAGGGAAGCTTTCCGCGGCACTGTTCTCATTCCAGTAGTTGAAGTGGTAGGGTCCCTGCTTCAGGATATGGGCAGGTGGATTAAGTTCATCGCCCGCAAAATCGGGATTCACCTCAAAGTGGGCTATAAGATTCGCGTTATTGTTGAAAGTTACTTCCCAGTGAGCATCATTGCTGCTCTGGGTGCCGCTCCAGTGCGAAAAGCGATAGCCGTGGCGGGCCTCTGCCTTAAGGGTAATGGGAATACCCCTGAAGTAAATACCCGTCCATCCATCACTTACCTCAGGATGGATTGTGTTGAGCATTATGGATCCCATTTCGGGGTTGTTTACCTCTAATAGCAGCTGGTAGGTGCCGCTCAGGTTAAACTGGTTGCGGATGTGCTGCCTTACGTAAGCGGGCCTTTGCTGGCCGAAAGAGCGCATGCGCTGCACGTTGTCATGCCATTCCTGCATACTTACCGGACGCCTCCAGCGCCGGATGTGCTCTTCCATTTCGGGCTGCAAGCGGTTTTCAATGGAGTCAATTACGGCCACCACATTATCGGCACTGAAAGTGGTATTGAGTAAATCGGCAAATCGGTTGATGAATTGATGGCGGAACTCTTCATTGGTAAGCAACCTTCTGAGCAAAAAGGTCGACCAGTCGTAGTTGGGCCATGAGTTGCTTCCTGCCTGGGTAGCCATGGCCAGAGTGTTATGGGCCGGTCCCTGATTTACGCCCGGCACATAAAAGAAGTCGAGCCCGAATCCAAAGTCGGTATCCAGAATATGCCATCGCCATCGTCCGTCCATACCTGCCGGGGCACCTTCCTGATAAGGAACCAGCCTGCGCCAGTAATTGGTATTGTTGCCGGGCCAGTCGGTGTTCATGATGAAAATATTGGTTACCTGGGCATCGATAAAACTGGCCGGGTCCATCATGGTTTTCACATAGGCGTAGTTGGAGGACACGCTAATGTTGTTATGATTGATATACGAGCGCATACTGTTGTAATGGGCAACTCCTTCAGTACTGCCATAGGCATGCCTTGAGTTGTTTTCCATCACAGTCATCTCATGCTCTTCCAGTCCGTAATGACTGTAAATATAATGCTGATCGTACCGGTCTCTTATGTTGTGAATGCCCCAGTATTCGCCATTGAGAAAAAGGATGGCAGGGCGAAAATACTGAGTTTCCACGTTTAGGTCACGGGCCAGGTATTGCATAAACCCATCGCGGAAAACAGCCTGATCCCAATCATTACCCGAATTGCGCAGAATAAATCTTTTATATTGGCTCAGCTCTTTTTCGGGGAATAGGGGGTAGTTGAGCCATGAATTTCCATAATCGGCTCTAGCATACATGCGCAGTGATTTTCTGGGCCTGCTGCGGGTAGTGCCTCCATGGATGCGTACTCCCATATCCATGGCAAATGCCTGGCTGCCATCTGATTCAAAGAATGCCAGGTGTGCAGGCCTTTCCCATTCACGCCCCCGCTGAAACATATTGTTGTAGTTGCCCGGAATATATATGCCAACTTCCTCGTCGAAGAAGTTTTCCCTATCGGTGTTGAGGAAAAATACGGGCAATGAATACCGTTCTTCCGCCTTTTCATCCACAAGGTAAGATTGGGTTACTGCTTCTCCGGTCAGGTATCCTTCTTGTATGACGATAGCCCTTATAACATTTGCCTTGGTTACCTCACCGGCAGGAGGCTGCCAGCCTTCATAGTAGGGAGGACCGGGGTCGTTGTTATTATTGGTGGGAATCAGGGAAATATCATTGGGAGTACCTTCAAGGTTGTCAATAACAATGGGTACAGTATATTCATAGCTGTTTTCATCAGGTAATGAACCATCGCGGGTGTAGAAAATCTGCGCACCTTCGTTGTTTGATGTTACCTCAAGTGAAAAGGCTTCCTGATAAAATCCTCCGGGGTGAGAAAAAACCGGTGGCTCTGTAATGCCTTGCCAGGCAAAGGTTGTATTGGCCTGCCCGGGCGTGGGCTCGGTGAAGAACCCCCAGCTTTCCATCTCTTCTGCCTTTCTTCCATAGCTGATGTCGGTAGGGATGTAAGTGGGCTCCACCTCGTCCAGTCGTTCTCCGTCGGGGCGAGTGAACAACACTTCCTCTCCCTGGCTACTGATACTGAAGTTGGTGTGCAGGTTGGCGGAAGAGTCTCTTCTGTCTTTGCCCGAGGCCCATACCAGCAGGTATCCCTGTGCAGGTATTTCTACCGCGGGGAATATCCACCGAAAGGGATTATCGTAATCGTCCGATAGTCCAAACCCCTCCATATTAACAGGAATTTCCGAAGGATTGTATAGTTCAATCCAGTCTTCGTAGTCCCCGTCTTCATCATGGATTACCGTGCGGTTGGAGGCCATCACTTCATTGATAACCGGATGTGAAGCGCTGGCCGAAAATATAATAAAGTAAAAGAAAGTGAAAGTCAGAAGTTTTATTTTGAACATTATGGAAGGTATATATGAAGCAATGATTTGAGGCATGAATGATTTCACCTTATAGTGGGTAATTGTAAAACAAGCAAAAATACGCATTTCGTGGCGTTTTTCTTTCACCAGATTGAGTAATAAAATGCCTTTCTCAAGGCATGCAGTGCATCATTTTGCGAAAGCGGAAAAATGCAAAGTAGTATTTATCTTCTGCAATGGTTCATGTAAAACAACAATAATTATCTATTGCATAAGTAGAAAAATCTATTATATTTACAATTAGATAGATAAAACAAAAACACAAATTTTATTATATGAACTTTCAATTAACAGACAACCAGCTGAAAATTCAACAGCTGGCGCGCGATTTTGCACAAAAAGAATTATTGCCGGGTGTAATAGAAAGGGATGAGAAAGGTGAATTTGATAAAGAGCATTTTAAGAAGCTGGGAAAACTCGGCTTTTTTGGCTTAACGGCATCAGGAAAGTATGGAGGAAAAGGGTTGGATACCTTATCCTTTACCCTGGCCATAGAGGAATTATCCAAAATTGATCCTGCTGTATCGGTGGTGCTTTCGGTTTGTAATTCGCTGGTAAACTGGTCCATCGAAAATTTTGCCAGGGAGGAAGTAAAACAGAAATACCTGCCTTTGTTATGCTCAGGGGAATATATTGGTTCTTTTCTGCTATCGGAACCCGAAGCCAGCAGTGACGCAGCTGCCCAGCAGACTCTTGCGGAGGATAAAGGAGATCATTACCTGCTTAACGGCACAAAAAAGTGGATTACCAATGCTGCCAATGCATCAGTCTATATAGTAATTGCGCAGGGAAATCCTGAACATGGCGCTAAAGGAATTGATGCTTTCGTGGTAGAAAAAGACAGCCCGGGTATCAGTCTGGGCCCTAATGAAGACAAGATGGGCATGCGGAGTTCCGACACCCATGATGTGTATTTTAAGAATGTTAAAGTGCCTAAGGAAAATTTACTGGGAAAGACAGGCGGGGGGTTCTCTATCGCCATGCAAGCCCTGGAAAGCGGCCGTATTGGTATTGCCGCCCAGGCTACAGGTATTGCTTCGGGTGCTTATGAACTTGCACTGAAATATTCCAGGGAAAGAAAAACTTTCGGTATGGCCATATGTAATCACCAGGCCATCGCTTTTAAACTGGCCGATATGGCTGTTAAAATAGAAAATGGCCGCAACCTTTACCAAAAGGCCGCCTGGCTAAAAGATGCCGGTAAACCCTTCGGAAGAGCAGGCTCAATGGCCAAACTCTATTGTGCCGATATGGCTATGGAGGTTACCACCGAGGCGGTGCAGATACATGGAGGAAATGGTTACATTAAAGAATACAGGGTGGAAAGACTCATGCGCGATGCCAAGGTTACCCAAATATACGAGGGGACTTCAGAGATACAAAAAATAGTAATATCGAGAGATATAATCAAAAACGGGTAAAAATTAACTAGACGGTTCGCAGGATTTTTGTTATATTTATAATTGATAAATTTATTCGATGAAGAATGTTTTTTAAGTATATCTTGTTTTGAATAAATACAATTAACTAAAAATGACACATCACTCTACTGTTTCTGTTGCTGAGGTTACTTTGTTTCTTGAAGAGTTTAGCAGGGGTAATAAAAAAGCCCTGGATAAACTATTTCCCATAGTTTATGATGAACTGCAAAGGGGAGCCCATAAGATGAAGCAACAGTTCTTCAACCTGGATACGTTCAATACTACCGCCATTGTTCATGAAACGTACCTCAAGCTTATCCATGCCGGAAGCGTTGACGTTAAAAGTCGTTCCCACTTTTTTCATATTGCAGCCAGGGCTATGCGCCAGATTCTTATCAATGCCTCACTACGTAAGCAGGCTTTGAAAAGAGGTGTGAACCCCAGACCTTTACCTGTAGATGAGTTGGACAATAAGCTGGAACTTTCTGATCGTACTGCCGAAGACCTGCTGTTGCTCAACGACGCACTCAAGAAGCTTGAAATTCAGGATGAAAGGCAGGCACAAATTGTGGAGTGCCGATTTTTTGGAGGCATGACCATCGAAGAAACCGCCCTGGCATTGAACATCAGCCCTGCCACCGTAAAAAGATCATGGAACCTGGCCAAATCATGGCTTTACGTGGTGTTAAGTGAACAGTAAAAAAACAATCGTATGCATTTACCAGATAAGCAAAGTTGGGAGAGGATATCAGACGTATTTACACAAGCCCTCGAACAGCCATCCAGCCAATGGAAAACCTGGGTAAACAATCATTTGTCAGAGAAAGAAAAAAAGCAGGGAATGGATACTTACATCCTTAAGCTGCTCATCAAAGCCCCACGTGCAGACGCCTTTTTTGAAGCACTGCAACGAAATGTGGAGGATGACCTGTGCGGATATGAGGATGAAATCAACTATCAACAGGGCGAACGCATTGGCAAGTTTCGCATCATTAAAGAACTGGGCCACGGGGGAATGGCCAGGGTGTATTTGTGTGAAAGGGCTGATGACCAGTTTGAACATAAAGTGGCTGTTAAGGTCATGAAAGTGCAAGGAGATATTGACTTTTCAAAAGAAAGGTTCAGGCAGGAACAACAGATACTGGCAGGAATCAATCACCCCAACATAGCCCAACTTTACGACGGTGGGTTTACCGACGAAGGATTTCCCTTTATTGTAATGGAATATATTGAAGGTATGCCTATCGATGAGTATTGCGCCGACAAAAAGCTTACTGTGAGCGAAAAGTTGCGTCTTTTCCAGCAGGTATGTGCCGCCATACAATATGCGCACAATCAATTTATCATACATCAGGATATTAAACCTGCCAATATCCTGGTAAGTAAAGACGGGTTAGTATAGCTGCTTGATTTCGGTATCGCACGCCTGCATAAGGGCGCATCAGTCAAAGAGACCGACCAGGGCAAGTTTGCCGGAACACTCCATTATGCTTCACCCGAACAATTTGAAGGAGCTGCACCCTCTGTGGCCTCCGATATCTATAAGCTGGGGCTCCTTCTTTTTAAAATTCTTACCGGTGAAAATTATTTCGGACAGGCGTATATGCACACTTCCGAGAACCAGCCCTCGCGTACCTTAATAAAGAAAAAGCTTTCTGTATACGAAACCCTTAAACAAGAATCCTCGCTGGTGCTGGACGATTTGAGTGTATTGCTACATAAAGCACTCGCTCCCCATCCCGAAGATCGCTTTGTAACAGTTAATGCGCTGCAACACGATATCCATAATCACCTGGCGGCTTTTCCCCTTCACGCTCATCCTTCTTCCATGGCCTATCACCTGAAGAAAAGTTACCTGCGTAACAAGACGAAAGTATGGCTGCTGCTGGGTTTTAATCTGGCATTGCTTATATTATTGGCTTTCTTTTTTATGCAATATTTTGAAACAGTAAGAGAGAAAGAACGCTCAGGACAAATTTTGCAATTTGTGTGGGAAATTTTTGACTCTGTTGACCCGGACCATGCACAGGGAGAAGACATTACTGCCATGCAATTGCTTGAAGCCAGCATAGGAAGGATTGCGTTACTGGAAGATCAACCTTTTTTGCAGTCGGAGCTCTACCTGGTAACAGGTCAGTTGACCTCCCGGCTGGGATACTGGGATCGCACCCGGGAATTGTATCTTCAGTCACTGGCCGCATTGCCCGAAAGGTCCGACTCCCGGCATTATCTTCAAAGGGCCACCATCCTAAAGGATTTATCGGGCTATTATCTGAATGTTTCGGAGTATCGCACCTCTGACAGTATAATGGATGAGGCCCTGGCCTTTCTGGATAAATCCGGGAGAAACGCACGGGCTGTCCGCCCTGAGTTTTTGGTGCAGAAAGCCAACATCCTTCGATATAAAGGAGAGTTGGAAGAAGCACTTGCATTGGTTTCGCAGGGTATTGTGCTATATGATAAATCACACAATCCAGACCTTGAAGACCTCCTGGAGGCTTACAACATCAAGGCTTCCTGCTACCGTGAGATGGAAAAAATGGAAGATGCCCTGAGGGTGCAGTCCAGGGCCTGGGAAATGACTCAGGAAATGCAACCGGGTATGAGCGGTATAATGCTATCCACCCTCAATAACCTGGCAATTATACAAGGCAGGGTGGGGGATACCGAGCTGGCATTGGAGAATAGCCACAAACATTGGGAAATGCAAAAAAAGATTTATGGTAGCTACCATCCGGGTACCCTGCGTTCTCTTAACAACCTTGCCTCTGCCTATCAACGGGCCGGAGAAATGGAAGTTTCTGATTCTATTTTTATCCTGGTAGCCGGATTGTTTGAGACCCACCTGGGGCCAATGCATGAATATACGGTGGCAGCCAATTATAACCTTGCCAACTCCTTTTATCAGCAGCAAAACTATCCCTTGGCGCTTAGCTATTATTACAAAGCCCTTGAAGCCGACAAGGTAATTCTGGGCGAGAACCATCCCCTTGTTGCTTATGATTATAATAGCCTGGGAATGGTGTATATGGAATTAAAGGAACATGATAAAGCAGAAAAAAAATATCGAATAGCGGAAAAGCTCTTTCGGGAAAATTTTGGAGATGAACACGCCACCATTGCCAGAATTTATTTTTACCTGGGTGAGCTATACAATAGGATGGGTAATACTGCCAAAAGCTTTTCCTACCTTAATGAGTCTGTTGCCATGGCAGAACAACTATTGGGCGAAAATCATGAAAACACAAAGCGCTACCGGCAAAAGCTGGCAGCGCTTGAAGAGAATTTAATTGCAAAAAGTGGGGTTAACTGATTAAAACCGGGTGGAAATACCAAAGGTTAATGCACCCAGCGAACCCCTTCCTCCTTCAAGGTAAAGGGCAAAATTGCTTCCCAGATAATATCTTACCCCCGCAGTGGGCCCGAAAAATATTCTGTTGCGGTTACTATAAAGGTCGGGATGTGCATTACTGCTGAAGCTTCTTATTTCCAGTCCGCTCATGATGGCGATATACCAGTCTATTTTGTCCTCATCGATGGTATTACCGAAGACCTCATTCAGAATACTTGTAAGGTGAAAACTGCCCCTGGCACCAATCTGGTAAAAGGTCCATGCATAATCGCTGTTGGAATAACGGTAATCCCAACGGGCATAACCACCAAAAGGTCCTGCGGTGATATATTCATGGATACCCAGCTCATAATATACATTTAATGGTGGTACCGATACGCTTCGGGTTCCAAAAAATCCATAACTATAGTACCCAATAGAGAGCCCAACTCCCAAAAGACTTACCCCACTGTAATCCAATGAAGTGTCGTTTGATTTTTCAATGGTTGTACTATGGGCATGATTGTCCGGGAGAAATACTATAAGGCTTAAAAACAATAGAACATGCGTTAATTTGATTTTCATTTTACAAGAGGTTAAAAGGTGATATAATTCAATGAGGCTGCCTCAAAG
>SLOR01000125.1 GCA_007132395.1 Bacteroidales bacterium | reverse complement strand
GGCAATCAGGCTAATGAACGGGAATATAACAGCGCCGTTGAAAATGGCGACAGGTTGTTTCAGCGCAGGCAGCTTTTCGAGGCCCGCGATGCCTATCAACTGGCTTTATCCCATCGCCCGGCATCAAGCCATCCCCAGGAGCGAATCAGGGAAATAAACGAGATGCTGGCAAGCAGCGCCGATATGGAACGCTTCTATGCTTCAGGACATCTTGATGTGTCCAATGTAAGAGAGCAAATCTTCAATAATGACGAAAAACGGTTCTTCTTCGTTCCCTTCGACCGTCGGAGAGCAGGCAGCTATTTAATGCTGGAGGCCGAAAATATGGAAGGTAAACCCCTGAGGCTGTTTATCAATTACGGAAAAGACAGCCAGCGCCAGGGAGGTTTCTCGGTGAACATTGGAGGGCATACAGGTGTTACCGACTTAAGAATCGATATCTCCGGACAAAACCGCTGGATTACCGAAGATAACAACTGGATAAGCATTTATCCACTTGGCGGAAACATCGATTTACACAACCTTAAAATTCATTTCGGCCCGGGGCAATAAAAAGCCCCATACAGTTGCACGGAATTGCGGCTTTGTCAGGCCGGCCAGTTAAAAAAACCTGAAAGTAGCTATATATGTTTGCAGAACAATGGGCAGAGATTAACCTGGGTGGAAAATCGGGGCAGCGTTATGCTGTTTCGAGCTATGGGCGTATAAAAAGTTTTGATGATGACATTTCCAGGGGAAAGATACTTAAGGGGAATGTGAAAAATGGCTACAAAGCCGTAAACTATCGTGAATATTCCCCGGAGGGGAAAATCAAAAACAGGGTAGCGTATATCCACCGCCTGGTGGCAGAGCATTTCCTTGAGCGCCACCCCGGGCAGGATCATGTTATTTTCCTCAACCACAACCACCAGGTGCCCCATGTAAGCAACCTTAAGTGGGTTAGCCGTGAAGAGATGCTTGAGCATAACCGCAACAGCCCGGCCGTGAAGCAGGGGCGCAAGCTGGCCCAGGAGAAGAACCGGGCGAGCGATGGCAAAAAGCTAAGGGTTACCGAAGTTATGCAGCTCAAGCGCAAGCTGCAGCGGGGCAATACCCGTGTCAAAATCCTGGCCCGGCAGTTCAACGTATCAGAAACCACCATTTACCGCATCGCCAAAAAAGAAAACTGGGGCCACGTGGAGTAACCGGATGATTGCTGTTGCATCAACTTTTACTCACGAAAAAAAGGGCTGTCTCAAAACGCTATTCTGGTCGTTGAGCCTGTCGAAACGACACCTGTATTTCAATCAGGTACCCGCTTCGACAAGCTCAGCGTCCGGTTTTTAGCGAACTTTTGAGACAGCCCCTTGCAAAAGGGTGCAAAAAAAGATTAATCTTCTTCTTCCTGTTCTGCTTCGTAAGCTTTGAGCAGCTTGTCCTGAACATCGGCAGGAACTTGCTGATATTCAGCAAACCTCATTCCGTACATACCGCGGCCACTGGTAAGTGAGCTCAAAGTAGTAGAGAACTTATTCATTTCAGCCAGGGGAACTTTGGCCTTGATTTTCTGGTAGTTTCCTTCTGAATCCATACCCATAATAATAGCACGACGTCCCTGCAGGTCAGTCATTACATCACCCATTTTATCTTCGGGCACCATCACATCAACATCGTAGATAGGTTCAAGGATTTTGGGGCCTGCATTTTTAAAAGCTTCGCGGAAGGCATTACGCCCGGCAAGCTTGAAGGAAATTTCGTTGGAGTCAACCGGGTGCATCTTACCGTCGTAAACGTTTACCACGATATCGCGTGCATAAGAACCGGTGAGGGGTCCTTCTTCCATCTTCTCCATGATACCTTTGAGGATGGCAGGCATAAAGCGTGCATCGATAGAACCACCCACGATACAACTGTTGAATATCAGTTTACCGCCCCAGTCCATTTCGTGTACATCCTGCCCACGCACGGGGAATTCGGTTTGGTTTGCCATGCCTTCGTAGTAAGGCTCAATCATCATGTGTACTTCACCAAACTGACCCGAACCACCCGATTGCTTCTTGTGGCGGTAGGTAGCCTTAGCACTCTTGGTGATGGTTTCGCGGTAGGGAATGCGGGGAGAGAAGAACTCAATGCCAATTTTATTGTTGTTTTCAATCATCCATTTGGCCACATTGAGGTGCAGTTCACCCTGACCCGAAAGGATTACCTGCTTAAGCTCCTTGGAGTGCTCGTAAAGCAGTGTGGGGTCGATGCTGTTCATCTCCTTAAGTACGCCGGCAAGTTTTTCTTCATCGGCAGTATTCTTAGCCTTTACAGCCTGACGAATTTTAGGATCGGGAAATACGATGGGACTAACCTGCACATCCTGATTTTTTGATGAAGTAAGGGTAGTGTTGGTGCGGCTGTCTTTCAGTTTAATGGTGGCAGCAATATCGCCAGGCATTACCTTTTCAATTTTCTGACGGTTTTTACCTGCTACAGCAAACAGTTGCGACAATCTTTCTTTCGAATCCGTCTTGCTGTTGATAAGGTCGATGGCTTCGGTAAGCGTCCCTTCATAAACCTTGAAGTAAGAAATTTCGCCAAGGTGCTGCTCTACAGCCGTTTTGAAAATGAGTGCAACGGGCTGTTTTTCTGCATTTAATTCAAATTCTTTTCCATCGGTGGAGGTTTCGCGGATTACCTCGTTTGGAGCGGGCAAGCTCTGGACTGCAAACTCCATAAAGCGGTTTACGCCCTGGTTGTTTTTTGCTGAAACGCAGAATAGGGGGAACATGGTACGGGTGGCAATTCCTTTGCCAAGTCCCTGTGCCAGTTCTTCGGCGGTAAGGGTACCGTTCTCGAAAAAGGTTTCCATGAGGGCCTCATCACTTTCGGCGGCAGCTTCAATAATGGCATTTTGCAATTCTTCAGCCTGTGCCTGATGCTCAGCGGGGATATCGGTAATTTCGGGCTTTCCGCCGTCTTTGGGAAACTTATACATCTTCATTTCCAGTACATCAACTACGGTGTCGAAGCCCATGCCTGCATTTACGGGAAACTGAGCGGGAATCACCTTGTCGCCAAACTGGGTTTTGAGTTGCCTGAGGCACTCTTCGAAATTGGCTTTTTCGTGGTCGAGCTGGTTGAGCACAAATACCACAGGTTTTTCTAAGCGCGAAACTTGTCTCCATACAATTTCAGTACCCACTTCCACGCCGTTTTGGGCATTTACAGCCATCACAGCAGTATCCGCAACTTTCAGTGCGGCAATTACCTCACCGATAAAATCGTCGAAACCGGGCGTGTCAATGATATTGATTTTCTTTCCTGCAAATTCGGAATACAATACGGTAGAAAAAACGGATGCCTGACGCTCAAGCTCAATTTCCCTGTAGTCGGAAACAGAGTTTTTGTCGTCAACAGAACCTCTGCGGTTAATAACACCACCTTCAAAAAGCATAGCTTCCGCCAGGGTGGTTTTACCCGATTTGGTACCACCCACCAGCGCAATGTTCTTAATCTCGTTCGTTTGATATACTTTCATTTTTACCTAATTTTTTATGAACTGGAATATGTCAATTCAAGAATGATTATGTTTTGGATTTAGTTGCGAAAAATATGATAGCCCAACGCAATGAAAAAGGGGAAGCCCAACGAATCTCACACCTTCAGGCATTTCAAAAAAGTGGCTAAAGATATGAAAAAACTAATAAGTACTCACAATTTCATTCTTAAATTTCGAAGGCCGTCAACTTTACAAAAGCCTCAAGGCGATTGGCTATATCCTCTTTGCTAATCTCCACCAACCGGTCGGTTCCGAATTTTTCGACGGTAAAGCTTGCCAGTGCCGAGCCGTAAATAAGTGCTCTTTTCATGTTTTCGAAACCGGTATCGCCGTTGCGTGCAATCTGCCCCATGAATCCTCCGGCAAAGGTATCGCCGGCGCCGGTGGGGTCAAATACATCCTCCAGTGGCATGGCAGGAGCATGGAAAATCTTGTCTTCATAAAACAGCAGAGCGCCGTGTTCGCCCTTTTTCACGATGAGGTAGCGCGGGCCCATGGTAAGTATTTTGCGTGCAGCCGTTACCAGGGAGTATTCTCCCGACAGCTGGCGTGCCTCTTCGTCGTTAATGGTGAGTACATCTACCATGGTAATCACCTCGAGCAAATCATCGAGAGCGACATCCATCCAGAAGTTCATGGTATCCATACAAATCAGCTTAGGGCGTTTTGCCATTTGTTGTATTACTTTTTTCTGTATGGCAGGGGTAAGATTGCCCAACATCAGGTACTCGCTGTTTTTGTATTCTTCGGGTAACACCGGATCAAAATCGGCCAGCACATTGAGTTCGGTGGCCAGGGTATCCCTGTTATTCATGTTTTCATGATAGCGTCCGGCCCAGAAAAAGGTTTTCCCTTCGGGTATTACTTTTATGCCTTGTGTATCTATGTTATGCTTCTTCAGCAAATTCATATGTTCTTCCGGGAAATCGCCTCCCACAACCGAAACAATACGAATATCATCCATCAGATGGCTGGCTGCAAGTCCGATAAAAGTACCGGCACCGCCCAGAATTTTTCCTGTTTTTCCCCTCGGGGTTTCTACTTCATCAAAGGCAACAGTGCCTATTACTAACAAACTCATGCTTTTCTGTATTAAAAAATAAAGATTAAAGGTGCAAAGTTATTATTTTAAATGAGTTATCCGAAACACAGCAAGCCGGCTACCTTAAACCAGGAAATTACCCTTGCCGGAATTCATAATATGGCAAACAGGTTCAAAGTGAAAAAAACCCTTTCCTGCTATTATCGGCCATAAATAAAAAAACCCACAGCAAGTGTGGGTTTCAGTATAATATAATTTTATCAGTTTACTCTACGGTAACGGATTTTGCAAGGTTCCTTGGCTGGTCAACATTGCAGCCTCTGAGTACAGCAATATGGTAGGAAAGCAACTGCAGCGGAATGCTTGCTACAATAGGTACAAACGCCTCGTCGGTATCTGGTATTTCAACCACGTAATCTGCCATTTGGCTTACCACGGCATCTCCCTCTGAAACAATAGCGATGATGATACCCTTCCGGGCTTTTACTTCCTGAATATTGCTAATAACTTTATCGTACGAACCCTTGCGTGTGGCTATTACCACCACGGGCATATTCTCGTCGATGAGGGCAATGGGCCCATGTTTCATCTCAGCAGCAGGGTATCCTTCCGCATGAATGTAGGAGATTTCTTTCAGTTTCAATGCACCCTCTAAAGCAAGGGGGAAGTTATAGCCTCTTCCCAGGTACAGAAAGTTGGTGGCATCTTTGAAGTCTTTTGCAATCTTCAGGATTTGCTCATTGGTACCCAGGGCTTTTTCTACCTTTTGGGGTAATGCCTCCATTTCTGTAAGCATTTGATAGAAGCGGGCTTTGGAAATAGATCCTTTTTTGTCGGCGATGGATAGTGCCATGAGGGCCAAAATGGTAACCTGCGCTGTAAAGGCCTTGGTGGAGGCGACCCCGATTTCGGGTCCGGCATGGGTATAAGACCCCGCATGTGTTACCCGCGAAATAGAGGAACCTACTACATTACAAACGCCAAGGATTGTTGCCCCCTTGGACTTGGCCAACTCAACGGCAGCAAGGGTATCGGCCGTTTCGCCCGACTGGCTGATGGCAATTACAATGTCGTCTTCGTAAATGACAGGATTGCGGTATCTGAATTCAGAGGCATATTCTACTTCCACAGGAATACGCGTGAGATCCTCAAGCAGATACTCACCAACCAGTGCTGCATGCCAGGAGGTACCACAGGCCACAATGATAATGCGGTTGGCATTTACAAATTTTTGTTCATAATCAATAATCCCTCCCAGGGTAACAATACCTTTGGCAGCATTAAGCCTGCCGCGCATGGAATCTTTAATAGAACGGGGTTGCTCATTAATTTCCTTGAGCATAAAATGAGGATATCCTCCCTTTTCTATGGCAGAGAGCTGCAGTTCGAGCTTTTGCACATAGGGTGTTTTCTCTTTGTTACGGATGGTTTTAATCTTCAATTCTCCGTTGCGATTCAGGAAAGCAACTTCTTCATCATCAAGGTAAACAACATTCTTGGTATACTCAATGATAGGTGTTGCATCAGAAGCCACGAAAAACTCATCCTTCCCCACACCGATAACCAGCGGGCTGCCCTTCTTGGCTGCGATGAGCATGTTGGGTTCATTTCTGTCGATGATAACAATGGCATAAGCACCTACCACATGATTTAATGCCAGGCGCACAGCCTCCTGCAGGTCCACCTGTTCATTAATCTGGATATCCTCTATGAGATGGATCAGTACTTCAGTATCCGTTTGGCTTTCGAAGCTGTGCCCCCGGTTGATAAGCTCTTCCTTAAGGCTGCCATAATTTTCAATAATGCCATTATGAATGATGGCCAGGTTTTTTGATTCACTGTAATGGGGGTGGGCATTTACCTGGTTGGGTTCTCCGTGGGTAGCCCAGCGTGTATGGGCAATACCTATGTTACCAGAAAGGTCTTTGTCGTGAAGAATATTTTCCAGGTCAGAAACTTTGCCGTGGTTTTTGAAAACCTTCAGGTCATTGTTAAGCAAAGCCACACCGGCGCTGTCGTATCCTCTGTATTCAAGTCTCTTCAGCCCTTTGATAAGAATAGGGAACGCCTGACGGTTCCCCATATATGCAACTATTCCACACATTATATTATTACCTTTAAGTTATTTAAGGGGTTCTGTAAATTTTATCTCCAGTCGCAAAGGATTATCGCGTCCGGTACCTTTCAGAACAGCTCTTCCCGCATTTTGGTGCGAATTGGCAACCCTGAGGTAAAGGGGGAAGTTGGGTATGTGCCCATCAATAACCATCTGAAGATGCTGTGTTATATTAAAGTAGTATTCTGTTCCTTCGCTGTTGAGGGTACCACCAAAATAGGATGATCCCAGCGCAATATCCTGTAGGTTGTGAAACTCGCCTTCGGTTTCACTGCCGTGCAAGAGTACGAGATTACTGGCAATAGCAAGAGTATCCTCAAGAAAGTCCTTATCAACCGGTAAAACAAGCTTTGCAGAGTTGATGGCAACATTTTCTTTTCCTTCACCCAGCAGTTCTTCGGGTGAAGGAAGAATTATCTTGCTGCGGAATTTTGACATGGCTTGCACAAAGATTCTGTTTTCTCCGGCCATGGTATCGCCCTCAATTACTTGTTTTGTAATTTCCTCACTAACACCTTCCAGCCCCATATTATTGAAATGGGTATACCTTCT
>SLOR01000402.1 GCA_007132395.1 Bacteroidales bacterium | reverse complement strand
TCCATGGGATATAAATTCAGTGGTTTGTTGCGGTTGGCTGCAAGCTCCCATGAACAGTATAGCCAGGATTAAAACACCTTTAAGTTTCATGATATCAATGTTTTAGTTGCAATAGCAACGGTTTTTAAAAGGGTAGAGCCTACCCGGAAAACCTCTGGTTTTCAAAAAAATAATGTGTTGTCAGATACCAAAATTTTCCGGGCAGGTTCTGCCAGGGAATCAGAAATTATTCAGGCTTTTCACCATCATAAATCATTTGCACCTGTTCTTCTGTGAGGGCAACATTGAAAATCCTAAGGTCATCCAGGTCGCCTTCATAGTTGCCGAGCCATTCGTGCACGGTGTTGGGGTTCTGGCCGATGTAAAAAGCACTGGCGCTTGAGGGTACTGTAACCGGGCCCATAGGGGTTTCGCCGGCTATGAGGGTGTCTTTTGACAGTTGCACGCCATCAAGGTACATTTCCCTGATGCTGGAAGCTCCATCATAGGCATACACAAAGTGAAACCATTTGGATGGGGGGAAGAATACATCGCGCACTATACCTTCGTCGGTATCTGTCCATCCGTAGATGTCTGAGCTTTGGTGGCGAGTCACCGCTTTGTAACGCAAAGTGTCGCCGCGTAGGCTACCTTCCTGCCAGATAGCATAACCCGCATTCCAGTCCATATTGGGGTCAATAAAAGAAAGGATGAAATTGGTGCCTCCGGGCATCTGCTGAGCTCGCAGCCACATACTGAAAGTTATACTTCCCGTGCGGAATTTTTCGGTATCATCGATTCTGATAAAAGCAGTTTCAGAACCTTTGTAAGCGGAGTTGGATTCGAAATGGCGGTCAAGCGTAAAGGTAACACCTTCACTGGCTGTTGCATGGCCCATTTCATCAGTAACATCTCCATCGAATTTGAAATAGGCAATCAGGTTGTCAATCGCCACGGTGTCAGCTGGGTTGATATCGTTACCATTGCCATTGTCGCCATTTGGGTCATCATCGTCTTTGGAACAGGCTGCAAAAGAAACCATTGCAGCAACAAAAATCCATGTTAAAAATTTGAAGGTTTTCATAATTGTGTTGTTTTAATAAAAAAATAGGGGTTAAAAGTTAATTTTTGATGTTGTTGAGGCTATTGTATTGCCAGGCTTATCATCCGGCTTTTGATGTTTTTTTGGTGAACGACTCTGTTTTAATCATAATAGAATCCCAGGTTTTCCAGTCCCTGGTTTACTTCTTCATTTTTCATGAATACTTCCCAAAGCAGTCCGGTTCTGTAATTTTCAATCATTACCACAATGGGTCCCTGATCAATGGCCAGGTAGCTGGAGGCAAACCACTCTTCGGTGAGGTTGAATGCATCTTTGAAACCATAGTTTCCCCACAGATCATTATGGAGATAATAATAAAAGGTTCGCAATGCCTTCATGCTTTGGTCGGGTGTATATGGGAATGAGGAGAGGGCTGCGGTTGGCGTGATGGTACCATTGTCGTTGCCGTGAAATCCAAAGGGAGCATGCGCCTGGTATCCTACGATTGGGTCATCGCTGGCGGTTAAGCCCCACAATGAATCGCTGTAGTGGCAGAAGCCGCCGGGATTGGAAATGGCATACCTGTGATTGATGAGGCTGTGTATCCTGTTTTGCTCCCAATAGTTAGCATACTGATCATTCAAGCCCCTGGGGTCAAGGCCCAGGAAAGAGTAGTGTGCAAAGAACAATGGGCCACCAAAATCAACACCCAATGGCAGTTGCAAATCGTAAAAATACCTGCCGTTTGCCATATTACCGTTGCGTGCCCACCCCTGATGATAAACCTCCGGAGTAATGGGGTAGGTGGGCGATGCCGCTGCCAGCACATAAACAATCATTGCTTCGTTCCAGCCGCTGATGTGCATGTTCATTTCAAATTCGTATTCAGGCGACCAGTGCCAGTACAATACATTTTCATCCTGAGTATACCATTGCCAGTTTACGCCATGCCACAGGGTATCAACCAACACCCTTAGGGAATCTTCCAGGGGTGTATCAGCATCAAAATATTCTCTTGCAGCAATGAGCCCCTGCACCAGGAATGCTGTTTCTACCAAATCTCCTCCGTTATCTCTCTGGCTGAAGGGCAGTGCCTTACCTGTAGTCCCGTCGACCCAGTGCGACCATGCTCCATGAAAGCGATCAGCATTTTTCAGGAAGTTGCTGATTTGCAGCATTCTTTGCAGCACCTCTTCTCTCTCCAGCCACCCTCTTTCAACTCCAGCCAGCATGGCCATGATGCCAAAGCCAGTTCCACCGGTGGTTACCAGGTTTCCTGAGATATTGCGTTCACGGGCCATGCCACTATTGGGCTCAGCAAAATCCCAGAAATATCTCAAGGTTTGCTTTTGCACGAGGTCGAGCAAGGCCTCATCTTCAAGGTCTTCTTCAATAACCCGGGTGAGGGTGGGGCATCCGTTGGTGTCGTCAATGGTATCATTGCCATTGTCGTTCGGGATTTCCACAACATCATCGCCGCAGGCTATGAGTGAAAAGGAAAATAGTAATATGATGATATGTATGGAGTGTTTTAAGAGCATTGTATTTTTTTTAGGTTTATAAGAACCGGGTATAAAGTTTAATATCCGGGGTTTTGAATCAATACTCCGTCGCTGAGGTCAATTTGTGATTGGGGAATGGGAAATACTTCATGCTTGCCGGCCTGGAAACCTTTGGAACTGAGTTCCTGAGGTGCCCTGCCGGTTCTTACCAGGTCAAAAAACCGGTGTTTTTCCATGGCCAGCTCTGCCCGTCTTTCATCCCATACATCTTCCAGCGTGGGGTTGTTGATAGGTTCAAGTCCGGCTCTTTGTCTGACCAGGTTGAGCGGTGTAGCCGCGTCGCCTCCTGCATTAAGGGCTGCTTCAGCATTCATCAGCAATACATCTGCATAACGGATGTAGCGAATATTATGATCGAGAGCGTAATCAATGGTGTTGTAGCGCAACTCTGTATACACCTTAAAATTGTAGTAGGGATTTGTGGCATTGGCGTTGATGGAGTCACCTTCAGGGGTTCTGAAGCCCCTGGGCAGTACAGTGGCGAATTTTCGGATTTCGTCGTCGCGGCTATCGAAGAATTCAATAAGTTTTTCGGATGGCACATTGAAGCCCCACCCTTGCAAACGGGCAAAATTATTGCGGGGGCCTTGCACAAAACCATACTCGCACCGGTATCTTCCCTGATCGCGTGAGCTAAGTTGAAGTTCAAAGACAGATTCAGAAGAGTTTTGTCCTATAACACGAAACAGGCTGTAAAAATCGGGATA
Source organism: Bacteroidales bacterium (assembly GCA_007132395.1). Classification (GTDB taxonomy): domain Bacteria; phylum Bacteroidota; class Bacteroidia; order Bacteroidales; family UBA7960; genus SKVR01. Next base: position 3,962 of record SLOR01000402.1, on the reverse strand, counting down.
CAAAGAATAAGTGTTGGAAAAGATGATTTCATCGGTCTGGAATTTCACCTCAGCCCATCTGTTCTGATACATGTATGCCCTGGCCAGCAATGCCCTGGCGGCACCACGTGTAGCCCTACCCGCTTCTTCCAAAGGGTAGTTGTCGGGCAGGTGCTCAATGGCAAACAAAAGGTCCGTTTCAATAAAATCGTAAACTTCCTCTCTGGTGGAACGGGGAATTTTTGCAAAATCTTCAGCGGTAAGGGTGGTATCTACAATGGGTACCCCGCCAAAAGCCAGATTGACCCTGAGATACAGAAAAGCCCTGAGGAATTTGGCTTCTGCCACAAGCGGATCCCTTACGGATTCATCTTCAAAGTTGAGATCAAGTAAGGTATTAATGGCAAAGTTGGCATTGCCTATCACACCATAATGGTCATTCCAGAAGCTGAGAAACAAGTCGTTTTCGGGTGTGAAGGTGAAGTTGTCCAGTTCCATCATGGCTGGTGAGTCATCAGGTGTACTGCCTTTATCGGCATCATCACTGGTAATTTCAAACATCCCAATATAGGGAAACACACTTACTCCCCAGTTACGCAAACCTGCATATACCGCACTTACGTAGCGGAAGCCTTCTTCTGGAGTCGGCTCTCTTTCATAGTCTATGGGCAGTTCGCCCTCAAGGGGAATTTCCAGAAAATCATCACATGCACTGAAGCTAAACACCACAGTGAAAATGATAAGGAAAACGGATGCTATTTTGAATTTTATTTTTTGCATGTCTGATAATTTTTTAACTGTTTGACATTTTTTTAATCCGGTGAAATCAATGTTTTTAAGTATATGAATATCAGAATGTAACATTAATTCCGGCAGTAAATGTTGCGCTGAGCGGATAAGTGTCGTTATCAATACCTGTGGCGATTGGTGAGCCCCCAATTTCGGGAGTGTACCCGTTGTAAGCAAAAAAGGTGACAGGGTTCTGTGCCGAAACATAAACCCTGAGGCTTCTCATACGCAGGTTTTGTCTTACGTTTTCAGGCAGGGTGTATCCAATCTGAATATTCCGTATCCTTACATAACTGCCTGACTCCACAAAAAAGGAGTTGGGAAAAATGTTGCGTCGTGTAAGGGCAGCTGAGGGGTAAGTGTTAGATGTGCCGCTTCCCTGCCAATGGTTGTCGTAGAAATTTCTGTCATAGTTGGCATCGGGGAATAGATTGCGAATGGTGCGCTTGGCATTGTAAATTTTATTGCCATAAACCCCCTGGATTACTAAGGAAGCATCCCATTGTCTGTAATTGATGTTGGCTGTAAAGCCATAAGTGAAAGTGGGAATTGGACTGCCCAGCATCACACGGTCCTGTTCGTCAATGACATCATCGCCATTTACATTTTCAAAAATAAAATCTCCCGGCAAAGCATCGGGTTGCAGTCTTACACCGCTTTCACTGACGTAGTTATTAATTTCGCCAAGGGTTTGAAATACGCCAATAACATTGTAACCCCAGAAAGCTCCCACGGGTTGTCCGACTACTGTGCGGGTAAGGAACTGCCCATTGGTTAATGCTCCGAAAATAACACCGGATTCATTTCTGATTTCCAGTACTTCGTTGTCGACGGTAGAAAAGTTTCCGGACAGCGAGTAGGTTAAATCCCCGGTCCTGTTGGAGTCGGACCATCCCAGGGCCAGGTCAATACCCCGGTTTCTGATTTTTCCATTGTTGCCCAGTAGTGAGCCAGTTCCGGCAACTCCGGGAATGGGTGCATAAAATACAGCATTGTCAGTGATACGATTGTAAAAATCTAATTCAAGACTGAGTCTGTTAGCCAGGGAAAAAATCTCTATTCCTGCATTAAATTCTTCCACCGTTTCCCAGATCAAAAAATTATTGTAAACGGTCTGGAAGGTAAGTCCCGGAATCGGGTTATTGCCTCCAAAAATTCCGGTAGTTCCCGGCCCGGGTCTTCCAACAATCACAGCTGAATTGGCGGGTACGTTATTATTGCCCAGTTGTCCCCAGCTACCTCTGAATTTTAGGTAGTCGAAAATATTCTGATTGCTCATAAAGTCTTCCTGGCTGATAACCCATCCCAGTCCCAGGGAAGGAAAGTACCCCCAGGGGTCATTATATTTGGACGAGCCGTCAGCCCTGATAGTTGCTGTGGCCATATATTTTGAATCGTAATTGTAGCTTACCCTGGAAAAGAAGGAGGCAACTCTGCTTCTGAAACCCCCGTCGTTGGCATTTCGGTTGATATCATCGCCAAGTGAAATGTATTGGGTTTCGTCGGAAAGTTGCGGAACATTAAATCCGGTAGCATTGAGATAGTTGGAGAAAAACTCCTGTAAGGATGATCCTGCCATTACCTTCAGGCTGTGTATGGTAAAGAGCCTGCTGTATTCAATTGTGTTGTCAAACTGCAGGTTTCTACTAAAATTGTTGTTTTTGTTCAGCGAACTGGTGGTGTTGGCCTGTAATCCGGAAACGTAATAAGTGGGATTGAAGCTTTTCCCCTGTCCAAATGATATATTGGCACTAAGGCTGCTTCTGAAATTGAGATACTGCCCGAGATCTGCTGAGAGGTAGGTGCTGGGTATAAGTTTATATTCTTCATTTACAACATCATGGTAGTATGCGCTTGCCATTGGGTTGGCAAAAGGACCAGAAAAGCCCAGTGCAGTGGGGTCGGTCCACTCTTCGTTGTCCTGGCGTGCTTCAAAAGCAGGAGGGGCTACATATCCCTGAAACAAGGCATAATTATAAGCCGGAGTAGTGTTGTTTTTAGAAAAAATAAGGTTATATCCCAAATCTATATGGTTGAAATAGTAATCGCTTTTGGCCCTGAAGTTGAGCCTGTTGAAGTTGTTGTTGTTGGCCGGGTTGTGCGAGTCAAGAATGCCATCCTGGTAAAGATATCCCAACCCGTAGCTGTAGGAGGAGTTATCTGTTCCTCCTGAAATGCTTAATTCATGGCTGGTTATTAAGGCAGGCCTGGTAAGTTCATCGTACCAGTTGGTGCTCAAAGTATGCATTCCGGGGTCGATGATGTTGCCCACACCGGTTAAGCCTGTGCGCTGATTCAGTAGTTCAATGTATTGCGCGGTATTAGCCATTTCCATAATGTTGGTGGCCTGTTGAAATCCGGTGTAGGATGTAAAGTTTACCTGTGTATCTCCTTTTTTACCTTCTTTGGTAGTAACCAGAATAACCCCGTTGGCAGCCTGTACTCCGTAAATAGCGCCTGCAGAAGCATCTTTCAAAACGGTGATAGATTCTATATCGTTATTATTCAAGAAGTTGATGTTGTCAACAATCACACCATCCACAACATACAACGGACCGCCACCACCGGCAAACACAGTACTTACTCCCCGTATCCTTATTTCGGGTTGGCTGCCCGGCTCTCCTGAATTGGTAACCTGCATACCTGCCACTTTGCCTTGTAGTGCCTGGGCTGGGTTGGAGGTAATCTGGCGTGAAATTTCTTCTGATCGTATCGTGGTTATGGGTGCTGTTAAGTCCTGCCGGGTTCCTGTGCCGTAACCAATAAAAACAACTTCCTGCAGGTTGGTAATATCTGCACCCATGACAACGTTGATTATGCTTCGTCCATCTACAGGTTCTTCAACACTGGTCATCCCAATAAATGAGAAAATTAAGATGGCATCTTCAGCAGCGGTTACCTCATACTCACCATTCATGTTGGTTTGTGTTCCCCGGGTGGTGTCTTTAATGCGCACTGTCACACCGGGTAGGGTAGACCCATCAAGGGCATCTGTAACAACGCCACTGATCCGAATCTGGCCGTATCCCGTGAAAACAACACCTATGAAAAGTAAATAAACAATAAGTAGTTTTTTCTTCATAGCAAAACACTTTGAGTTTTGTAGTTATAGGGGTTATTTTTTTGTAGCTAAAAAAATCATTGTTACCGACAAGAGAAATATGACACCGTAAATATAAAGTATCAACCATAGG
>SLOR01000182.1 GCA_007132395.1 Bacteroidales bacterium | reverse complement strand
TAGTTTTTTCTTCATAGCAAAGTGTTTTGAATTTTTTGATAGAAGGGTTGATGTTTTGTAGCTTGATAATACATCCTGTAAAAGGAGTATATTAAATGATAAATGTAGTGCGTGGGTACCGGGCAAGTCAAATTTTTGGCAGCAAATCAGTTTCACATGCGTCCGAAATCGTTTGCGGACACCTTAACTTTACCCCAACATGAGGTTTTAAAGAGGTGAAAGGCAATAAGATATGAAAGCTGAATCGTACCTTTTTAATTGAAGTTTTTCAGACATGCGGGGTCTGCAAGAAAGGTAAAAACGTAGACAAGAGGTTGAAGATTTAAGATAAAAACACATATCAACAAAAAGTGGTAGTGTTTTTGTTGGGAGCATTACTGAAATTGTCTATTCGGTAAGGTTAAATTCTTGCTTCATAAGAAATTCTACCAGGTTTTCCTCCTGCGACAAGTTCAGCTTTTTTCTCAACCGGTGTCGGCTAACTTCCACACCTCGGGGGGTAATATTGAGTAGCTGGGCTATTTCTTTGGTGTTGAAATTCATGCGCAGATAGGAGCAAAGCCTCAGGTCGTTGGGGGTAAGGCTTGGGTAGCTTTCTTTTAATGCCTTGAAAAATCCTTGCTGAGATAATTTCAGGTTGTTCATGGCATTTTCCCATTCAACACTTTGTGTTCCCAAACCCTGTTCTATCACCTTCTCCATATTCTTGATGTGCTTTACAGGGTATTTGGCAGATTGCTCTTTAAGGTTGGTTATCTGTTCTTTCAAATCATTGAGGATATTGTCTTTGAGCATCAGGTGGCGCATGGTAAGCATAAGTTCATAACCTTTATAGTCAAGCTCTTTTTCCAGGCTGTTTTGTTTTACTTCCATGGCCACCAATTCTCTCTGCCGGCTGATTTCAAAACGGAAAATTTTGAAAAGCGCAAAGATAAGCGCCACCAGGGCGATGACGTAAATTAAGATAGCGGTATTGGAGATAATAAAGGGTTTGGCAATGGTAAAGTTAGTTTGTATTACTTCCTGCTTGTCACTCATGATTTCAAGCGTGTATTTGCCATGTTTCAGATCAAGATAGGTGAACTGATTAATGGTTGTTGTCTGCCATGCAAGATCAAGTTCGCGGATACGAAAATACCAGGTTCGGGGAAATTGGCTAAAGTTGGTTGGATCAGCAAAAAATACTTTAAGATTATTGGAAGTTGATGGGATTTTTCGACCTGGAAATGATCTGAACCAGGATAGTGTGTCCTTTTTTCCGTAAAATATCAGTTTTTCGAATTGCATCCGGTTGATTTCATTTCGCTGCTCAGCCATAGCGACATTGTAAGCATTAAAATTCTGAGGGCTTGGAATCAGGAGCGTATTTTTTTCCAGGGAGACAAGCTGAATTTTTCGTTGAGGGAGGTTGATGTTTTCCTGGGGTATTTCCATGATTTTTGTAGCTGAAAAGTCCAGGCTGATTTCGAAAAGGGCAATTTTATCATCCCTGAAGAACCAGTAAAGATTCCTCTCAAAGTGGCTGATTTGTGCCGCAAGTGCAAATTCTTTTAAATCATTGATAAGCGTTTGAAAAGGGATGATTTGGTTTCTGACAAAATCCCAGGTATAAATATTTTCTCCGGTAGTAAAAACTACTCTGTTGTTAATTTTGAATACTTTGATGTTGTGGGTTATATTTTCAATCTCCGAAAAATGTTCTATACTGGCAACCGAGTCAAGGTTTTCGGTTAGTTCGATTTTGTAGACTCCTTTTTGATGGTGCGAGGCCCATACATAGCCCAGGTAATCTGTTTCAAGATACCTTATGGGCTCCTGAAATCCGTTGATTTTATTTCGAAATTGCCAGTGTTCGTTTTGATCCTTTTCAAGAACGATAATTCCGGTATAGGTACCTCCGATCACGTGCTCTCCCAGTGCAGTATAAGCCCATCCTCCGGTTACCGATGAAATTAATTCCAGTTGATTATCTCTTACAATAAATGTCCCTTCATTGTGGCCACAGATAATCTGGCCATCAATTTCTTCCAGGGTCCAGACCTGGCCCTGGCTTCCATTAATTAAATCAAGATTGTGGAAGCTATAAATGTGCCCCTTTTTATATATATCCGTTTTGAAAAGGCCATGATTAGTGCCAATGTATAATATATTGTCTTTTTCCAGCAGTGCATAAATGGTGCCCAGTGTGCCTCCAAGGCTTTTATAGTAAGTAAAGGGGGAGAGCAGGTCAATATAACTGGCCCCCTCATCGAGCCCTGTCCATAAACCCATGTCGGCATCCACCAGCATGGATAAAACGGTGTTGTTGTTGAGTCCGTTATTGGCATTATAGCGGCGCTGAATATTTCCATTTTTATCGGTGATGATTACCCCGTTCAGAATCGACCCAAAAGCATAAGTGCTGTCGTTGAGCTGCTTTGCTGTATTGCAGTTGTAGTTTTTCAGGAAATCCGATGCCTCAGATCGGAAATAACTGAACTGCATTCCATCGTAAAGATATAAACCTGCAGTATCGGTGCCGAGTAACCATTGATTTGCCCCGGCAGGTATTATGGCGTGCACCTTTTTCCCGGCAAAAATTTCGCTGTTTTCAATGAAGACGAATTCCCCATTTTTAAACCAGAACAATCCTGAATCTATTACCTGAACAATAAACCGGTCAGCAACCTGATGCATGAAAAGCATGGTATAGGGAGCCTTTACCTGCTCAATCTGTTCCTTGTTATATATGTAGATGGAAGTAAAGGACTGGAAATAAACATTCCCTTCACGGGTAAAAATTTTCCAGATTTCATCGTTTTTATCCGGTTTTTTTAAATCAGAAAGAGAAGTATAGGCCAGTTCTCCGGATGTTGAACACTCCCAGTATCCAAACTCTTCAAAAGATCCTGTATAAATTTTTCCATTCTTATGTGCCAGCACAGATCTTACCGGGAGATTTTTCTGTAAGGGATAGGTTTTTCTGCTGATGCCATTGAATTCGATCAAACCCTCAGAATTGGCAAAATAAATAAAATGGGTTTCAGGACTCTGGGATATGGCCCAGTTTTGATTGCGCAGGTCCAGGGTGTGATTGAGGTAGGCATGGATTTCCGGCAGCTCCATTTTAAGAGCTTTCGCAGAAAAGGAAACAAAGAGCCCCAAAAGAAGAAATGCCCAGCTTACTATGGAAAACTTATGCCTGGTCATAGTCGTAGTTCAGTGGAGTTTGAAATTGCAAGGGTAAAGTGACCCTGCTTACGGGTGTCTGAGTAGCTAAGATATGTATTATTTCAATTGTAGAACAGGTTTTATGAGCCCGTGGCCTGAATAAAAATGCCATCCTCTTTTACCGCTCCACACCGAAGTTCGATGCTCCAACAAAATGATGCAGGGTTTTTACATCTGACAAAGAAACATTTTGCCTTAGATTATGTAATTCAACTCTGATTTGTGCGACTTAAGAATATGATTACCCCTGTTGGGCCGTTAAAATTAAAAAATATGCACACCCCTTTGTTTCTTTGCCTGAAATAATGATTACAATGAACCTATATTTTTATTAAAGTCAGTAAAATATGAATACAAACTATCAACCTGTTCAACCACAAGAACGATTAGAAATCCTGGATTTACTAAGAGGATTTGCCCTGTTTGGAATTTTTATGGTGAATCTTCCCCTTATGAACGCCCCTTTCGTAACCGAGATGGGCAAGTTTACCCTTTGGCCCGACCCTGCCAATGAAACGGCAGAATGGTTCATACGGTTTTTCTTTACCGGAAAGTTTTACACTCTGTTTTCCATGCTTTTTGGTATGGGTTTTTATTTCTTCCTGAAAAAGGCTGATGAATCAGGGAATAACATTCTTCCCCTGTTTCGCCGGCGCCTGGGATGGCTGCTGGCTATAGGTATCATGCATGTAGTATTGATGTGGTATGGTGATATCCTGGTGTTTTATGCCCTGTTTGGTTTCCTGATGATTTTGTTCAGGAAAAAATCGCCCCGCGCATTGGTAATATGGGCTGTTTGCATCTTGCTGATTCCCGTTACAATCACACTTGCTTTGGTGTTATTGTTTGATTTTCTGCTCAGTCAGCCCGAAATGAACGAAGGGATTTTAGATGGCTTTGCACAGGCGGCGGCAGATATGGAACTGTTTATGGCAAGGGCTGTCGAGGTTTATTCAACAGGCAGTTTCCTTGAAATAGTCAAGATCCGCCTGGAGGAATATTCCAACATCCTGGGTGGTATTGTCTTTTTCTTTCCCAACGTATTGGCCATGTTTCTGGTAGGATTGGCCCTGGCCAAGAAAAAAGTATTTGAAAATCTTGAGGCCAGCAAAGGATTCTTTGTGCGATTGTTGCTTTTTTCTCTCCCGGTTGCCATTGCAGGAAACTGGCTTATGGCCCATTACGGGGCAAAAAGCTCGTATGTTTATATTGATTGGGCCATGTTCTGGCAGATTGCAGGAATGGCCTTTGGCGGGCCGGCACTCACCTTTGTTTATATAAGTATCCTTGCCCACTGCTACCACAAAGGTTATCTGGGTAAGCTGGCCGAAGCCATCAAAAAGACAGGACGCATGGCCCTTACCAATTATCTGATGCAATCTTTTATTGCAACAACCATTTTCTTCTCATACGGGTTTGGGTTATACGGCCAGGTAAATATTTGGCAGGGCATGCTGATGGTAACAGGAATATATATTCTGCAGGTTGGTTTCAGCACCATCTGGCTGAGCCATTATCGCTACGGGCCTATGGAGTGGCTGTGGCGCTCTCTTACCTACTGGAAAAAGCAAAAAATGAAATTGTGATGAATCAATAGATTTTCTCGTATAAGATGGTGATAAACCGCTTCAGGGCTAAGGCTTTGGGGCGGTTTTTTTATGATGAGTCCGTAGAACTGCTTTACGACCCTAATGGGCCCGGTTTCATTATCGGTGTTCAGTGTATTATATGACCCGTGAAAAGCAAGCTGAAAATATTTGCCAAAACCTATGCTTGGCAGGCACAGTGTTTATAATCAGGTTATACGCAATTTATAAAAATACGTACCTTTGGAGGTGGAAAAAAAGTCATTCAAAACTTAAAATCAATGCTATGTACAAACTATTAAAAATGACCGCATGGGCATTTGCTATGCTGGCAGTTTCTTCCTGCCAGTTGGATACCCAATCACACATTGCTTCGCCAGATGGCAATGTTAGTGTAAACGTTTTTTTACTTGAAAACGGGCAGGCAGCTTATACTGTAGCTTACAAAGGTGAAGCAGTGCTTGATACCTCTGCCCTGGGATTTGAATTTCTGGATGCTCCCGAACTGAAAGAGGGATTGGAAATTCTGCAAATCCGTTCAAGGTCTTTCTCCGAACAATGGGAAATGCCTTGGGGCGAACAGCGTTTGGTTGATAACACCTTCAACGAACTCACTGTTGATTTGGCAGAAAAGGATAATCTGAAAAGAACATTTAAGCTGGTTTTCAGGGTATATGATGATGGGCTGGGTTTTCGGTTTGAGTTCCCGGAACAGGAAAATATGACGGAGGTATTGATTACCGAGGAAAACACATATTTTAATCTCACGGACGATCACCTGGTGTGGTGGACCCCCGGCGACTGGGATATTTATGAACATCTATACAGCACCACCCGCTTTAGCGAAATTGATGCTTTAAGCAAAAGGGATCATCCCAACCTGGCACAGACCTACATTCCGGTCAATGCAGTAAATACGCCCGTTACCATGCGCACCGATGATGGCCTTCACCTCAGTTTCCACGAAGCCGCTCTCATTGATTATGCAGGTATAACCCTGGAAATAGACAAGGAAAACCTGCAAATGCGCAATAACCTCGTGGGTACCGAAAGAGAAGAGTATAAAGTAATTCAGAGAACCCCTTTTGTTACACCCTGGCGCACCCTGCAGATTGCCGAAAATGCCGGCCAACTGATAGAATCCAATCTTATTGTAAATCTTAATGAACCCAATAAACTGGGGGATGTTTCCTGGCTAAAACCTGCCAAATATATGGGTATTTGGTGGGAGATGCACCTGGGCAAGTCAACCTGGGACTATACCGGCACCCAGGATATGAGTACCTGGATAGGGGCAGAGCCTCATGGTAATCACGGCGCCACAACAGAAAACGCCATGTATTACATCGATTTCTGCGCCGAGCATGGTATCGATGCCCTGCTTATTGAGGGTTGGTATACCGGTTGGGAAAACTGGATTGGAACTGATGCCCGCGAAGGAATTTTTGACTTTGTTACACCCTATCCTGATTTCGATCTCGATAAAGTAAATGCTTATGCTAAGCAGAAAGGGGTACGCCTTGTTATGCACCATGAAACCAGTAGTGCTGTTACAACCTACGAGCAGCAGCTTGATACGGCTTATGCACTGATGAGCCATTATGGCTATGATATGGTGAAAACAGGATATGTGGGCACCATAATTCCTCAGGGTGAATACCATCACGGTCAATGGATGGTAAATCACTATATGCGCGTTATTCAAAAGGCTGCTGAACACAAAGTAATGGTCAATGCCCACGAACCTATTATGGCAACGGGGCTCAGACGTACCTATCCCAATGATGCAACACGTGAAGGTTTGAGAGGACAGGAGTTTAATGCATGGGCCACCGATGGCGGTAATCCTCCGGAGCATCTGCCAATTGTAGCCTTTACCCGTATGCTGGCCGGCCCTATTGATTATACACCCGGTATTTTCAATATCAAGCTTGAGCCCTATCGCGATGAGAACCAGGTAAACACTACCCTTGCGCAGCAACTGGCTTTGTATGTGGTGATTTATGGCCCTATGCAGATGGTGGCCGATTTACCGGTGTATTACAAAGGGCATCCGGCTTTCCAGTTTATCAAAGACGTAGGCGTTGACTGGGAACAATCCAGGGTACTTAACGGGGAAGTGGGAGAATATGTAACCATTGCACGTGAGGAAAGAGAAACCGGCAATTGGTTCCTGGGAAGCATTACCAATGAAGAGGCCCGCGAAATCACTATCAGAACAGATTTTCTTGACCCGGCAGCTACCTACAAAGTGATACTGTATGCCGATGCTGATGATGCACACTGGGACGACAACCCCACGGCTTATAAAATTCAGGAACTGGATGTTGATAACACTTCTGAAATTACACTCAGGCTTGCTTCCGGCGGGGGTGCTGCTATCAGCTTTTTGAAGCAGTAATTGAAAATGTAATAGTATTACAGAAATACAGAATAACAAAAAGGCTGTCTGGGAAACCCCTGACAGCCTTTTTCGGTTAATTGCGAAACTTG
>SLOR01000042.1 GCA_007132395.1 Bacteroidales bacterium | reverse complement strand
GGAGTAGTTGTTGTATTTTGCCAACTTTTGTGAGCGCTCGGCGGTCATGCAAGTTTCATTCAAATAATAAATGCACCCATTCATCCATTGGTAAGCCTCAGTAGCAAAATTCATGAATTTCAAGGTTTTAGACAGAATATATTTGTACATCGCAAAATCTAAAAACCTGTAATCATGAAAAAAATTATTGTATCGTTGTTGATAACTAAATGTTTAGTTATTTCAACCCTTAGTGCAACACCCGTTTCAACGGCTCAACTACAGCAACGGGTGGATTCCCTCATTAGCCTTCAGCACAGTGCCGGGCAGCCCGGTGGCGCCATTGCCATAATTCACGACGGCAAACTTTTGCTAAGCAAAACCTTCGGTCTGATGAATCTTGAATACAATAGGCCTGTGGAAGAGAATACTCTGTTTGATATTGCTTCTGTGGCCAAGCAGTTTACAGCCTATGCAGTATGGATGTTGCATAGTCAAGGTAAGCTGCATCTGGATGATGATATCCGCCTGTACCTGCCCCAACTGCCGCGCTACGATTACACCATCACCATCCGTAACCTGATTCAGCATACCAGCGGAATTGCTTCTACCGACTGGCTCCGCCTGCTGTCCGGCATGTCGCTGGATGAAGTCTGGTATCAGGAAGATGAATTTAACATCATCAAAAAATACCCTACACTCAACTTTGAGCCCGGCACCAGCCATGTTTACTCCAATGCTGGCTATTCGCTGCTTGCACAGATTGTGGAGTCGGTAAGCGGAATGACATTTCCTGAATACAGCCAAAAGCACATCTTCCGGCCTATGGGGATGAATCATTCTTTTATAAAGTATAGCCCGGAAGTTTACAGAGAAAATATGGCCAGAGGATATGGAAAATCCGGCGAAGGGTTTACAGATATAACCTCTGCTGATGAATACAGTTATGGCGGTGGAAATATACACACCAGCCTCAGCGATATCACTCAATGGGCCATCAACCTTATGAGCAAGCAAGGTAAGGGACATGATTTTTATCTTCATGCCATTGAGCCATATAACACTCTGCAAAACGGAGATACACTGAACTACACCTATGGATTTTATGTGAGAAAGCATAAAGAGATAAAAGTTGTGGAGCATAGTGGTGGTGTGCCCGGCTTCAGGAACAACATCATGTTTTGTCCCAATCATAAGCTGGCCATCATCGTATTATCCAATACTGAAACCCTTAGCACCCGTGCCCTGGCACTGGGAGTAGCTGAATTTTTCCTGGCAGATAATATACAGGAAACACCTGCGGTTACACGTGAAGAAACCGAAGTTGACCCATCCTTATTTTTTGATTACCAGGGTGTTTATGAAATGGCCGATGGTATGGAGTTGCAATTTGTGGCAGAAAAAGATACCTTTTGGCTGGTAATGCCCGGCGATTCACGTTTTCAACTTTTTGCTGAAAGCGACACCCATTTTTTCCTTAAGGCCTTCGATGCACAATGCACTTTCGTAAGAGAGCCCAACGGGGAGGTAAACCAGATGATATGGCACCAAAGAGGAAGCAATGTTACTTCTAATCGCGTGGAAGAAATTATTTCTGTAAATAAAGAGCAACTGCCGACCTTTGCAGGCACTTACCATCATCCCACCTTAAATGCAGCCTACCCTGTTACTTTTGAAAACGATACTCTTACGCTGCATTTTCCAGAAATATTTAGCAAATACCTGGGCTTTAACACCAGTAGCCTGAGCCATATTAATGGCGATAAATTCCTTACCGAACGAATGGGAGTAATGGAGTTTACCCGTGATGAAAACAAAAAGGTCAACGGTTTTATCCTTCGTGATATTGGTCGACTGCAAAATGTCGTTTTTACACTTTAATAACAACCAGCAACTTACAACTTTTAAACAAGCAGGCAGCGGGAGGAAGCAGGAAATCATAAATCATATTTAATTAACAACATAGGTGAATTTTTTCCTGCATTGATGGTTTGCGGGCCAGTGAAAAACCCTAAATTTGGCCCGTCAAAACACAAACCATCAAAACACCCTTCAAATGATCTATGACGTTAACAAACGAATTCAGGGCCTGTCAAGCCTCATTGGAAACACCCCGCTTCTTGCTGTTCATTTTACCTATAAAGGAGAACCCCGTGTAATTTATGCCAAGGCCGAAAGTCTTAATATGACAGGGAGCATAAAAGACCGTATGGCCTTTTACATTTTAAAAAATGCTTACCTGCGTAACGAACTACAGCCTGGCATGCGTATCCTGGAAGCTACCAGCGGCAATACGGGTATTTCCTTTTCGGCCATTGGCCGGGCAATGGGCCACCCCGTTACCATCTATATGCCTGACTGGCTGAGCAGTGAACGCATCAACCTGATAAAAAGCCTGGGTTGCGAAATATGCCTGGTTAGCAAGGAGGAAGGTGGCTTCCTGGGAAGCATTAAAATGTCGGAGCAAAGGGCAGAACAGGAAAACTGTTTCCTGCCAAGGCAATTTTCCAACTTTGACAATACGGAAGCACATTATACCACTACTGGTCCCGAATTGTGGTGGCAACTCAAATATCGAAACCTTATCCCCGATGCTTTTGTGGCAGGTGTGGGCACAGGAGGAACGGTAATGGGTGTGTCCAAATTTTTGAAAGAACAAAAACCAGACATCAGGGTACACCCCCTTGAGCCGTCCAACTCTCCTACCCTTACCACGGGCTATAAAGTAGGAAAACACAGGATACAAGGCATTTCTGATGAGTTTATACCCGCCATAGTAGATTTATCACAACTGGATTCAGTGGTTTCGGTGGATGATGGCGATGCTATTATTATGGCACAAAAGCTTGCCAACCTGGGTATTGCCGTGGGCATTTCTTCCGGAGCTAATTTCCTGGGAGCACTTAAGCTTCAGAATGAGCTGGGCCCCGACAAAGTAGTGGTAACCGTTTTTTCCGATAGCAACAAAAAATACCTGAGCACCGACCTCATGAAGCAGGAGCCCGTGAAAGAAGGTTTCCTCTCCACAGGCGTGGAACTGGAGCATTTCTCTTCTTTCAAAAGAGTGTGTCATACTTGCTGCGACCCCATTGATTGTGTAGAATCGGTTTACCAGGATGAGAAATCGGTAAAACTACCTTTTTGCCCCCGAAGAAATAATTAGATTTGATTTTTAAGGAATAGTCCATTTTTCGGCGGCAGCAACTATTTCTTGGGCATCCAGGGAAAGAAAGCTGATGTTTTCATCATATACTCCTCATAACCCTGCCGACGGGTTATGAGGTTTTTTTCCAGCATGGCTACCCCTGAGATCTTTACAATCAGGAAAGTCATTACCAGGCTGCCTGCAATAGTTAAGTATAAGCCATTGTAAATCGCAAAGCAGGCATAACCCCACCATACCATGGTGTCGCCAAAATAATTGGGATGCCGGGTATATCGCCACAAACCCTTATCCATTACTTTGCCCTTACTGAGCGGGTCTTTTTTAAATTGCGCCATCTGGTAATCACCCACAGTTTCAAACAGGAATCCAATCAACCATAAAAGAACTCCCAAAACCATCCACAAGGCTGAATTTGGAGCTACGCTATGCCCATACATGCCACCCAGTAGGGTTACAGAAATAAAGGCAAGCAACACCCCCTGCAGCATAAAAACCTGGAAGAAGCTTACCCACCAGTATCTGTGAATACCGTAATTTGCCCGAAACTGCCGGTAGCGGTAATCTTCTTCTTTACCGTAATTGCGTAGAAAAAGATAAATAAACAAGCGTAATCCCCAAAGGCTTACAAGCACCATCACCAACCACTGATGCAAATGACGCAATGGAATGTTCAAAGCATAGAAAACTACCACAAGAACAAAGCCCAATCCCCAGAAGGGGTCAACGATTCCGGCATTGCCCAGCCGCACACTCCACACCCAAATTATGCTCATAAACAGCAACACCACCGCGAATCCTTCCAGCCACAGGTAAAAGAAATCTGTTTCCATCATGATTTTATCTGTTGAAAAAACTTTCGATACAGTGGTTTACGGGAAGCAAACATCAGCAGCAAGGGTAGGTAAAGCAAATAATCTTTCCATTTCCATGATGATTCATATTCTATTTCATCTACGATAAAAACGCTTTCAGCACTAAGTGCCACGACCCGGTGCGTATGCGCCCAGTAATTGATTCCCAGGGGAACCCTGAGTCCTCTGTCCACAAAGCCGTATTCACGCGGGGTAAGCCACGATTCTTTGATGATTACTATCCAATTGCCCATAAATGGCAGCTTAAAGCGCATCTCTACAATATCGCCGGGCTCTTGCCCTTGATAGCGCACAATTTCCGCCAGCCTGAAGGGCGGCAACAGGAACTGGAAAAGCTTCAGGTTGAAGCCTTTACTCACCTCAGAAAATGGTGCATTTACCTTTGTTACCATCCGGATTTTCATAGCACTGCAGTTGGGGATAAAGAATTGCGAGATTAAAAAAAATGGCCTCTTCTACTCATTTAACAGCAAGTTCAGTCACTTGTTTAGCTGTACCCAAAACAAAAATGAGCGATGGAGATTTCTGCTCTCCACCGCTCTGTATTCTTTAATTTTCCTGACAACTCAGGCTAAGCAAAACATGTCAGGCCCTGAACATCAAAAGGGGAATAAGGCTGGAATGAATCAGCTTTTTTGCCAGTCCGGGCTTAAACATTCTTTGGAGCAATCCTCTTTTTTTGCTGCTCAATGCAATGAGATTGATTTTATTGAGTTCGCAGAAAGCTTCCAGGTTAGCTACCGGGTTGTCTCCTTTTATGAAGCTGCATTCAACGGGTGTGTTTTTGGCTATCTGGGCGAAATACCCTTTGAGGTTGTCCATTTTTGCCGTTTCCCATTGATCTTCAACATCTTTGGAAATGTGCACGCAGTGAATTTTCACGTCAAAGGCTGCTACGATATTCATTAGCCTCCTGATAGCCACATAATCCGAATCATCAAAGTCGGTGGCATACACGATGTTTTTTACCTCATCGAAGCTATCCAGGCTGGTAGATTCGGGAATGGCCAGCACAGGGACTTTGGTTTTATCAAGCACTTTGTGCACCACGCTGCCAATTATATCACTCTGTTTCTCTCCTTTACCTTTGGTTCCCACAACGATAATTCCGGGTTTGAATGATTTTGCCATGGCGGCAATTTCATCCTCCACGATACCCTCGCGCAGGGAGTAACTTATCTTGATATCGTCGTAATTCTGGCTGGTGGCAACTTCTCTAATCTTCCCCACAAATTCTACCAGGTTTCTTTTGGCCTGCTCTTCCATTTCCCTGAGGTTGATATCCATATCTACCTGAATGGAATAGGCATCGGTTATGGGCACCAGGTCGACAATGGGGGCATAAAAAACGTGCACTATTTTCAGGTCGGCATTATACTTACGGGCCAGCTGCAGGGCATACAGACAGGCATTTTTGGAAAACTCGGAAAAATCCACAGGCACAAGTATCCGTCTGATTTTTTTCAAATCCTTCAACTCATTCTGTTCCTGAAGGTTTTTAAGTTCATTAATAATACGCAGGGCTTTTTCTACATCCGATTCCTTAATCTGCACCTGCACCCCTTCGGAAACGGCACCCTGCAAAAGATTCACATTTTTCAGATAACATTCAATTCCGGCATCTTCCAGGCGGGCTTTTAATATTTCTGCAGCAGTATAATGATCCGTAGCTATACTAACAAGACGATCTTCCATGGCTATTTTTTTTTAGGATTTATACTTTCAACAATACATTAAATTGCTCTAAATATACAAAAAATCCTATGGAGTAACAAACAGGTGCTGCAAAATTTGGCCCTTACAAACAATACAGGAATGCATGAAAATACGTGAATAACGCAGTCGGGCAACATACTTTCCATAGCTCCACCACCGGTCTTTTCACAATAAATCTTAAAGAAAAGCTCCTGTGTCATAGCTTACTAATGGGAACACAAGGAAATCTCTATTTTTGCTTTCCTTACATCCCCAAAACTTACAATCATGCTTAACAAACTATTCCTACTAATCTGCCTTATTTTACCGGGACTTACTTTTCAGGCTGCTGCTGCTTCAGAATGGCAAACCTGGTATGAGCTTCACGATAAAAATGCGACCCCATCCTACGAGGAAACCATTCGCTTCAGCAAACAGCTGGCCGGGGCTTCGCCTTACCTGCACTATACAAACATTGGCACCAGCCCGCAGGGCAGAGATATTCCTCTGCTCATACTGGATAAAAATCAAAACTTCAGCCCGGAAAAGGCAAAAGCTTCCGGCAACAAAATATTATTTATTCAGGCTGCAATCCATCCCGGAGAACCTGTAGGCAAAGATGCCGGATTAATGCTTTTCAGGGATATGGTTATCCACAACAAGCATCAGGAACTTCTGGAAAATACCACCATTCTTTTCATCCCCATACTCAGTGTTGACGGCCACGAAAGGTTTGGCCCCTATCACCGCATCAACCAGAACGGACCCGAGGAAATGGGATGGCGTACCAATGCGCTTAACCTCAACCTTAACAGGGATTTCCTCAAGGCCGACTCCAGGGAAATGAGAGCGTTTCTGCAGGTATGGCACGCCTGGGAACCCGACTTCTTCATCGATACCCATTCCACCAATGGCGGAGATTATCAATACACGATGACCTATTCTATGGATGTTTTCGGGGGAAAAGATGAGGGTTTGATGCAGTGGATGGAAAAAGAATACCTCCCTGCTATGGAAGAAAAGATGGAAGCTGACGGTTACCCCATATTTCCTTACGTTACCTACCGTTCGTGGCACGACCCTCGCAGCGGGCTAAGAAGTGGTGTGTACCACGCAGCCTTTTCCAACGGTTATGTGAGCGAACACAATCGCCCCGGCCTGCTGCTGGAGACTCATATGCTTAAGCCCTATCACCTGCGTGTAGAATCCACATACCTGATGATTTTGCATACCCTGGGCGTGTTAAACCGCGACAATGAACTCAAAAACGTAATTGCCCGTGCTGATGAATATGCTGCCTCCGAAGCTTTCCGAAACGAAAAATTCCCACTGCGTTTTGAATTAACCAATGATTCGATGATGGTGGATTTCCTGGGTGTGGAATACACCAAAAAGCAAAGCACCCTCACCGGAGGCAACTGGTTTATTTACGATGCTGATAAGCCGGTTACCTATCAGGTTCCCTGGTTTAAAAACAATGTACCATCCTACAAAGTGAATCTTCCCGAGGCCTACATCATCCCGGTACAGTGGGAGGATATTATAGACAGATTGGCTTTTCACAACATACAGATGTATC
>SLOR01000377.1 GCA_007132395.1 Bacteroidales bacterium | reverse complement strand
GGGGCAAAACTTTTTTGTGATGGCCAATCCTCCGGCCAAAAGTGAAATGGTATTTGAAAGAACCTTCAAACTGCAATTTGATAAAGCAGTAAACCTGGAATCCATCACCTTTTCCAGCGGATTTTTCAATATGCTGGTTACTGCCCCCCAGCTAATGGCCGACGGCTATAGACTGGAAGCAGATTTCGAGATACTGAACTCTTTTACCTCAGGAGGAATGCCCGTTACAGGCGAATTGCAACCCGGCAATCCGGCCAGTGTTAACCTGAGTGGCTGCACCATTAACCTGAATGAAGACAATAATCAATTTACCATTCGCTATCACCTGAGAGTACTTGAGGGAGGTTCGCCTGAAAATGCACCCTATGCGGTTAATTTTCATCAAAACATGACAGAGCTGGAGTACGAAATCATTTATGGAGATATCGGGGCTATCGACCTGCCTATGGGCTCCTCAAGGGTAGCACTCAACCTGTTTAAAAAAACCAGCGACGGAGAAATTTTCTTTGAATCACCCACCCTTACCGCCCGTGCCATCAACTCTTTTGGCACCCCTGTAAGCCTGCACTTCAATGAATTTTACGTAGTTAACGACCAAAATCAAGCCCTCGATGTAGAAAGCGACCAGATTGGCAACAGGTGGGACATAGCTTCTCCAGCAACCTCCCAAATAAACGAGGCAATCACCTCTGTTGGACTCAACAGCAATAACTCCAATCTTGACGACATAATGGCGTTTCAGCCTGATGACGTGCATTATGATGTTTTGGCCCATATCAATCAGGGCGCCGGGGCTATTGCCTCTAATTTCATCCGCCACAATAGCCAGCTCAATATTGAGATGGAGGTAAATCTTCCCATGCATGGGCGTATTGATTTCCTGCAAATGAAGGATACCATGGAAATGGATTTTGAAGGATTGCCCGAAGACATCGAGTGGATTGAACTGAATATCCTTATGGAGAACACTTTCCCCCTGAAAGTGGGACTGGCAATTTTCATGGCCGATGAAAACAACCTGATCATCGACTCCCTGTTTGCAACAACACAGCAGCAGAACATTGTTGAAGAAGCCCCCGTGGATGCTGCCACTGGCAGGGTAACCCAGGCCTCCAGCAAAAGAACAATTATTATGCTGGATGATGAAAAAATTGACAACCTGCTCAGAACCCAAAGCCTGGTATTGCGAGCCAGTCTTTCCACTTCCAGCCATGAGCTGGAAGAATCCGTTAAAATCCTGCAGGACTACCGCCTGGGGGTTCAGATAGGAGCACGCATCAAATCGAGAACAGTTATTGACTTTAACCCACCCAAAGAATAGTCCTTCGACCCGGCACACGTAACAATAATCCCCAGCCATGATAAAAACAGCCCAATCAGCATCCTTCATCCTTTTGTTGTTTTTCCTGTTTTCGGGTTTCTGCACCCGGGCACAGGTATCGCATACCCTTTACTGGATGCATGGCATACCCCAGTCGCAATATCTTAACGCGGGTGTTCAACCGCACCCCAACATTTACATAGGTGTTCCGGCTTTATCTTCATTGCAAATGGGTATTGGACACAGCAGCTTCGCCATGCAGGACATCCTCAAAAGAAGAGATACCGGCATGTTGTATTTCGATGATCAGGGCCTACTGTCCAGCCTTAGCGACCGCAACAATCTTTCGGGCGAATACCATCATGAATTACTGGGATTCGGATTCCGCACCCAAAAAAACTATTTCAGCTTTAGCCTTACCGAAAGAGCAGCGGCAGACTTCACCTACCCTGCCGACCTTTTCAGGCTGCTCATCCATGGCAACGATTATTTTCTTCAGCAAAGCATTGAACGGGGAGAAGATGTGGCCGCAGACCTGTCAGATATAAACATGAACTTTTTACACTATCGTGAGTGGGCCATAGGATATTCTCGTCAGTGGACACCTGAGCTTAGTGCAGGGGCAAGGGCCAAAATTGTGCAGGGGCTGGGAAATGTATCCGTTGACCGATTTGATATGAGCTTGCTTACACACCCTGACAATTACGAGCTTCTGCTCAGCTCCAACCTGCTTATCAATACCAACATTCCTTTTCAACTGGCTCCGTTGGATTCACTCGATTCAGAAACAAGCTTTACTTTGAGCGATGAAGAAATCTTCAACTATTTTGTCACCCACCGCAACATGGGCTTTGCACTGGATATAGGGGGCATATATGAAATCAATGATGAATTTACCGTTTCACTGGGCGTAAATGATATCGGTTTCGTAAACTGGACTTCCCATCCTGAAAATTTTGCCATGCAGGGAGAATTTGCATTTGAGGGAATCGAGTTTAATGATTTTTTTGACAACGATAATGAAAATCAGTTTGACCAGATTCGGGATTCCATAACCGAATTATTCGACATTACCGAAACTGCCAACACCTATCGCACAATGCTTCCCGCGAAGATTTTTATCGCCGGGGCCTACGACATAACCTCCGAACATAAAGCAGGCTTGCTGGCAGGGGGCTATTTCTATTCAGGCACGTTTCGCCCTTCACTTACCCTGTCCTACAACTTCAGCCCCACCCCCCATTTTGGATCCACCATGTCCTACACCATCATACACGGAAATTACCGCAACCTGGGCCTGGGCTTTTACAGTAATCTTGGTCCTGTGCAAATCTATGCCGCTGCCGACAACATCATTGCCCCCTTAAGGCCACATACGCTGCGAACCGCCACCCTGCAACTGGGGATAAACATCGTGCTGGGATACAAGAAAAAAGTTATTGAGGAAGAACCCAGCATCAGGCTATAGCTCTGTGCATGCCCGGCTTTACTTTTATTGACTAACCCCACAGAACATTCTGCACAATCAGGTAACGAAATGCTTGTATTGGGGAAATATTTATTTATTTTTGTCGCCGAAACAAAAACAATAAAACCCCACCCCATGGATATTCAATATGTAGGAGAACATCTGCTTCCCGGAAACATTGGCCGGTTTGCCATCATATTAGGATTTATATCAGCTTTCCTTTCTTCTTTTTTCTACCTGCAGGCTTCCCGTGAAAACCCTGCCGACACTTTTTTGTGGAAGAAATGGGGCCGCTATGCTTTTTTTGCTCACAGTTTCTTTATTATTCTGGCAAGCACCCTGCTAATGTATATATTGCTGTATCGGTTCTACGAATACCGCTATGTATGGGTTCATGTTGAAAATGACCTTGGCCTGGGCTATCACATCGCTTCCTTTTGGGCGGGGCAGGAAGGAAGTTTTCTTTTCTGGAACCTTTGCCAGGTAATCGTTGGATTACTGCTCATACGTTTTGCAGGTAACTGGGAAAAGCCCGTGATGGTAACCGTGGCATTATCGCAGATGTTTATGACCTCCATGCTGTTGGGAATCTCCTTCGGGTCGGTAGATATTGGCATGAGTCCTTTTTTGCTACTAAGAGAAGTGCCCGAGAATGCAGCCAGCGAATTTTTCCGCAACCCTTACTACCTGGCACTTATTGTTGACGGCAACGGGCTCAACCCCCTGCTGCGAAACTTCTGGATGCTTTCGCACCCGCCGGTGCTTTTCGTGGGCTTTGCCCTGGCATTGGTGCCTTTTGCCTATGCCTTTGCCGGCTTATGGAAACAAAAATACACCCAATGGATTGCACCCGCTTTGCCCTGGACACACCTGACCATATTTTTCCTTGGAGCAGGCATTTTGCTTGGTGGGGTATGGGCCTACGAGTCACTTACCTTTGGAGGCTTCTGGGCATGGGACCCCATTGAAAATGCATCGCTCGTACCCTGGCTCATTATCGTTGCAGCCCTGCACCTGATGCTGGTGGCGAAAAAGAAATCGGAAAATCTCTTCCCTGCTCTGTTGTTTACAGCCCTGGCATTTATTTTTGTAATCTACAGCACCTACCTTACACGCAGCGGGGTGCTTGCCGAAACCTCTGTTCACTCGTTCGGCAATGATGGCATGGGATTTCAGATTCTTTCTTACCTGTTCACTTTCCTTATTTTGTTTGTAATCCTACTGGCAAAACGCTACAGCAAACTCCCATCCAGCGAAAACGATGAACCCATGTCGAGGCAATTCTGGCTGTTTATTTCGGCCATGGTGCTGGTGCTGTCTGCATTTCAGATTATTTTTACCACCTCCATACCTGTTATCAACCGGATTTTTGGCAGTGCGCTCACACCTCCTGTAAACGTGGTGCAACATTACAATACCTGGCAGTTGCCTTTTGCCGTGATGGTAGCATTACTCATGGGCTTTGCACATTTTCTGAAATGGGGTAAGAATGATCTGGCTGAATTTGCACGTAAAACCTTGATAGCTTTGGGGCTCAGCCTGGTTTTTACCTTGCTAATTGTTTTCAGCGTGGGTAGCTGGCAAACAGCGCACATTGTATTTCTCTTTGCCGCTCTCTTTGCTATGTTCAGTTCGCTGGATATGCTGCTGCGGTTTAAAAACGTATTGGCCAACACCCCAACCATAATTAGTCACCTGGGCATCGCACTGTTTCTGCTAGCCATTCTTTTGACCTTCTCACAGCAGGAAACCATTTCCAAAAACACCTCGGGGTATTTCCTGGGCGATGCATTCCCTGAAAGTGAAAACCTGCTGCTAATCAAAGATGAAATTTTGCCCATGGGCAATTACCATGTTACCTACAAAGGCAATTACAAAGAAGGGGAAGACATTTTTTACATCGTGGATTTTTTGCAGAAGAACAAGGACGGCGAATTTTTTAAGGTATTTCGTTCGACCCCTTCCATCAAACTCAACGAAAGCATGGGTAATGTTTACAATCCTTACGCTAAGGTATATTTGAATAAAGACATCTTTACCTACATCACTTTTGCCAATCTTGACCATCACGATCACAGTCATGAGCCTCCTCTTCTGGCAAGTTTTGAAATGACCCTGCACGACACCCTGCACATCGACAACAACCACATGGTATTGAGTGCCATTGAGGCTAATAACGACGGGCAAGATCGCAACGAGAGGGTTGTAGTGGAAGCTACCATTGACATTATTACCCACTATGGAAAAACCTTCCAGGCCAGGCCCAGATTTATCCTTCAGGGAAATTCATTGCATTACCATGATGACGCGGTGCGTGATTTGGATTATCGCTTCCGCTTCAGCGAAGTAAGCGACAAGGCCTACACCATAAAAATTGAGCTGTACCAGGAAGAACCCGAGTTTATTATCATCAAAACCATCATCTTCCCCTACATCAATTTATTATGGTTTAGCTGTATACTTATGCTTGTGGGCTTTTGGATGGCTTTCAGAAAGAGATGGAAATCCCGCAACAAACAGTAAAACTTATTGTTACCCATGATAATCACACACGAAATCGCTGAAAGATGCAGGACCTGAAAAAGATTGTCATGGCAGGTGCCGGAAATGTAGCAACGCACCTGGGCCTAGCACTCAAAGATGCAGGGTGTGAGATTTTGCAGGTGTACAGCCGCACACAGGAATCTGCTTCGCTGCTGGCCAATAAATTGAACTGTACTTTTACCACCCGGGCCGAAGACCTCAGCAAGGGAGCCGACCTATATATCTTTAGTCTGGCAGATCATGCGCTGGAAGAGATAATGCAGGCATTCCCCCATAAAGATGCGTTTGTGGTGCATACCTCGGGCAGCATAGGGCTTGATGTAATGGGCAGGCATTTAAAAAATTGCGGGGTTTTTTATCCCTTGCAAACCTTTTCCCGCGATGTAAGTCTTGATTTCGGCAGCGTCCCCCTGTGCCTGGAGGCCTCGGATACGCTACACCTGGAAAGCCTGAAAAACCTGGCGCTGTCCATAAGCAATAATGTGCACTTTATCAACTCACAGCAAAGAGAAACCCTGCATATCGCGGCTGTTTTTGCCTGCAATTTTACCAATCACCTGTATGCCATAGCCGATGAAATACTTGAAAAGGAGGGGGTAGATTTCGACATCCTCCATCCTTTGCTGGAAGAGACATTGCGAAAAGCAAAACAAAACAAACCTGCAGATGTACAAACGGGTCCTGCCGCAAGAAATGACCTTCCGGTAATACAAAAGCACCTGCAGCGGCTTTCGTCTTTGCCCGCTTACCAAAAAATTTATAATTTTATCTCCCAAAGTATCACTGAATCCAAAAAAAAGAAATCTTAAAAAACAAAGCCTTATAAATGTCCAATTACAAATCTTTACTTTCCGGTATTACAACTTTTATTTTTGACGTGGATGGCGTAATGACTAATGGTATCGTAACGCTTAACTCTGATGGCGATATGCTTCGCACCATGAATGTAAAGGATGGATATGCCTTGCAGCTAGCCATAAAAAAGGGATACAAAATCATTATTATTTCCGGGGGTAACTCACAGGTTGTAAGAAAACGATTCCAGGGGCTTGGCATAGAAGAGATTTACCTCGCGGTAGGCAATAAACTCGAAGTATTTGAAGATATCCTGAATCGCGACAAGCTCGACCTGTCGGAAATCTTATACATGGGAGACGACATACCCGACTATAAGGTTATGTCGAAAGTGGGAGTAGCTGCCTGCCCTGCAGATGCTGTGGAAGAAATCAAACACATAAGCCACTATATTTCTCCCCTGCCCGGAGGAAAAGGCTGTGTGCGCGATGTGCTGGAGCAGGTAATGAAAGTACAGGATAAATGGTTCGATGAAGATGGTTTTCACTGGTAAGGTTTTTCGCTGAAAAACTCCCATAATATAACGCGATATGCTATCGTACCTCCGATTATTCCGCTGGCCTAACTTACTTGTGGTAGCCCTCACTCAGTACCTTTTCAGGTACGCCATCATTTTACCATTACTTGAACACAACGACATTGCACCCGCCCTGAGCGGAGTGGACTTCTTTTTGCTGGTGCTGGCCACACTGCTTATCAGCGCAGCAGGATATACCATCAATGATTATTTTGATTTGCGCACCGACCGAATCAACAAACCTTCCAGGATTATTCTTGGCCGAAAGATTTCGCGCCGCTCAGCCATTCTTTACCATTCCCTGTTCAACATTACCGCAGTGGTTATAGGCATTTACCTGGCCCTCAGAGTGGGTCACTGGCCACTGCTGTTAATATTTATCGTAGTTCCCACATTACTGTGGCTCTATTCCATTCGTTACAAACGACGTTTCCTTATCGGGAACATCATGGTGGCCCTGCTGGCGGGGTTTGTGGTGGCCATGGTTTGGATTTTTGAATCGCATGCCCTGCCCGCTGAGCTCATGTCGCATGAGGCAATTATTACCATTACTCACTTTGCACGTATATACGCTCTTTTTGCCTTTATTGCCACCCTGGCAAGGGAAATCATTAAAGACATT
>SLOR01000235.1 GCA_007132395.1 Bacteroidales bacterium | reverse complement strand
TCCAACTATCGTTACATGAGCGACCAGCGAGCCCAGAGACTCTACTACGCGGGGCAGAGCCCACCACTGAATATTTTCAACCCATTTGCCTGGGCCGAGTTTTTCAAAGCATGGCGGGAAGGACGCTTCAAGCGAAACGACTAATTCGTATCATGGAAGGTTGCACAATAAAACCAGCTGTTTATTGTTACATATTTCAGTTCTGCATTACTGCTGATGTGCATAATTATCAGACAAAAAACAAAATACGTACTGTTTATATAGCTGCTTAACCCCGTGAAATACCTTGCATGCACTTTCTTGTTCATTGGTTTGCTTATGGTGAGCTTTGAGAGTATGGCTCAACGGGCCCGCCTGGAAGGCTATATTACCAATGAAGAAGGAAATCCCATGGAGCTTGTAAGTGTTGCCCTGCAAGGCACCTCCGTAGGCACCACCACCAACAGTGAAGGATTTTTTCGCCTCCCGGTAATTGAGCAGCAAAACCACCAGGTGGTAATCTCTTATTTAGGCTATAGCCCACGCCAGTTTCAGATAAACCTGGCACCAGGGGAAATAAGGGTTATCAACATTCGGATGGAACCATTGGCCACCCAGCTGCCCGATTTCGAAGTGAAGGAAACACAAATTATTACCAGCCAATATATTCGCATAGACCCCAGCCTTTCGGCCATCATCCCCGGCCCGGGCAATGGTGTGGAAAGCCTGCTGAAAACCATGCCGGGAGTAAGTGCCACTACAGAGTTGTCCAGCCAGTATTCCGTGCGGGGCGGCAACTTCGACGAAAACCTGGTATATGTAAACGGCATTGAAATCTACCGCCCTTTTTTGGTAAGATCCGGCCAGCAGGAAGGACTCAGTTTTATCAACTCCGATCTGGTTTCTTCTATCTCCTTTTCTTCTGGTGGCTTCGATGCCCAGTATGGAGACAAAATGGCATCGGTGCTGGATATCACCTACAAAACTCCCGAAAAGTTCGGTGGCTCTTTTTCCATGAGCCTGCTGGAAGGCTCCCTGCATCTGGAAGATGCACGAATGGATAACCGATTGAAATACCTTTTCGGGCTCAGACACAAATCCAACCAGTATTTGCTGGGCACCCTCGACACACAGGGGGATTACAAGCCCGAATTTACCGACATACAAACCCTGATAAGCTACAGGCTTCATCCACAGTGGGAAATGAGCTTTCTGGGCAATTATTCCCGCAACCAATACCTTTTTGTACCCGAGGTACAACGAACGCGTTTCGGAACGGTAACCGAGGTAAGGCAATTCACTGTTTTTTTTGACGGGCAGGAAACCGACCGCTTCCTCACTGCACTAGGTGCTTTATCTTTAAACTACGACCCCACCCCCAATCATACCCTGCAATTGATTGGTTCGGTATTTCAAACCGACGAAACAGAAAACTTTGACATCAAAGGCCGCTACCTGCTGGAAAGGGTGGAAACAGACTTTGGCTCTTCCGATTTTGGCCAGCCAACGGGTACGCCACTGGGAGTAGGCGCTTTTCACAACCATGCCAGGAATTACCTTAATGCCATAGTATGGAATGTGGAGCACAAGGGCGAAATCCGCGCCGACAATAATACCCTGAGATGGGGTGCCAAATACCAGTTTGAGGATATTTTTGACAGGCTCAACGAATGGTCAATGATAGATTCGGCAGGCTACTCCCTACCCCGCGACCCTGCTCACAGTCTGATTCTGCAAGACACTGTAAATACACGCATTTTCCTTCAAACTTACAGGGTGTCAGGTTACGTACAAAACTCCTTTGAATTTCAGCGCCCTCATGGTCGCTATATAGCAACAGCCGGGGTACGCTCGCAATACTGGAGCTTCAACAGCCAATGGTTGTTTTCTCCGAGGTTAACCCTTTTATATAAGCCCGTATGGGCGCCCAGGGTCGTGCTGCGAGCATCGGGAGGGGTTTACCAGCAGCCTGCTTTTTACAAGGAGCTGCGTGATTTTCAGGGAAATATCAATCACGACATTAAAGCCCAGGAAAGCCTTCAGTTTGTACTGGGGGCCGAATACAACCTTATGCTCTGGGACCGACCGTTTAAATACACCAGTGAACTGTACTACAAGCAGTTTAAAAACCTGATACCCTACGAGCTCGACAATGTCAGAATCAGGTATTACGCAAACAATACCGCTTCTGGTTATGGAACAGGCATAGACATGAAAATAAATGGCGAGTTTGTTCCGGGTATTGAATCATGGGCCAGTTTATCGGTAATGAAAACGGAAGAAAAAATAGAGGGAGCATTTTACACTGATGCCGACGGAAATACGGTGCCTCTAGGTTATATCCCCCGCCCTACCGATCAGAGATTCTCTTTTAGCCTGTTCTTCCAGGATTTTCTGCCCCGAAACCCCACCTACAAAGTTAGCATGGCACTGGTTTACGGCAGCGGACTCCCCTTGTCGCCACCAAGCCATCAGAAAACCAGAAACCTAAGCACCATGCCCCCCTATCGCAGAGTAGACATTGGCTTTTCCAAAGAACTTATCGGCCCCAATGCCAGAAACAGGGACAGCGGCGTTTTCAGGCATATTGAATCCATGTGGATTACGGCAGAAGTGTTCAATTTACTCGAAATCAACAACACAATCAGCTATTTGTGGATTAGGGACATTTCCAACGACATGTATGCTATTCCCAATTATCTTACCTCACGCCTTATCAACCTTAAGCTGGTAACGCAATTCTAAACAACATCCTGCCTTTTTGTCACCCGGCTGACATCATCAAAGAAACAAATGCCAAAACCGGCACCCTTACCCGGATGTACTTACACACCCCTACACCACAATGTTCTCGGGCCTTATGACCTTAAAATACTGCCTTAACCTTTGCAGCATACACAATTGGAATAAATGCCATTATAACGGCTTTTTTCATAAAAATGCACTTGGCACAATCATTGAAAACTCTTGAACGAAAAATTGCATTCAAATCATAAAACATAAAATAACAATGGGTAAAATTATTGGAATAGACTTAGGAACCACCAACTCATGTGTTGCCGTAATGGAAGGAAACGAACCGGTTGTAATCCCCAACAGCGAGGGTCGCAGAACCACCCCCTCCATTGTAGGTTTCACTGAAAACGGAGAAAGAAAAGTAGGAGATCCGGCCAAAAGGCAGGCCATCATAAACCCCACTAAAACGGTAGCTTCAATAAAGCGTTTTATGGGAGAAACTTTTGAATCAACCTCAAGCGACCGTTCAAGAGTTTCTTACAAGGTAGAAAAAGGCGACAACAGTACCCCAAGGGTTAAAATTGACGACCGTCTTTATACGCCACAGGAAATTTCTGCCATGGTACTGCAGAAGATGAAAAAAACCGCCGAAGATTACCTGGGTCAGGAAGTAACCGAAGCAGTTATTACCGTTCCCGCTTATTTTAACGACTCACAGAGGCAAGCTACCAAAGAAGCCGGTGAAATTGCAGGTTTGAAGGTTAGAAGAATTATCAACGAGCCTACAGCAGCCTCATTGGCCTATGGCCTTGACAAAAAAGATCGGGATATAAAAATCGCCGTATTTGACCTTGGCGGAGGAACTTTTGACATTTCCATCCTCGAATTGGGCGACGGTGTGTTTGAAGTAAAATCAACCCATGGCGACACACATTTGGGTGGTGATGACTTCGACAACATGGTAATTGACTGGCTGGCAGAAGAGTTTATCAAGGACGAAAACATCGACCTTCGCAAAGACCCCATGGCCATGCAGCGACTGAAAGAAGCAGCAGAGAAAGCGAAAATTGAACTCTCCAGCTCCACTTCAACAGAAATCAATTTACCCTATATTATGCCTGTTGACGGCATTCCCAAGCACCTTGTTCGCACACTTAGCCGCAGCAAGTTTGAGCAACTCTGCGACAAACTTATTCAGGCCACGCTTGAGCCCTGCAAAAAAGCACTCAGCGATGCCAACATGCAACCCTCTGATGTTGATGAAGTAATACTCGTGGGCGGCTCTACCCGTATTCCTGCCATCCAGGAAGTGGTAGAGAAATTTTTCGGCAAGAAACCCTCAAGAGGAGTTAACCCCGACGAGGTTGTGGCCATTGGTGCTGCAATACAGGGTGCCGTGCTTAGTGGTGAAATTAAAGATGTACTGCTGCTTGACGTGACTCCCCTTTCACTGGGTATCGAAACCCTGGGAGGAGTAATGACACGACTCATTGAAGCCAACACTACGATTCCATCCAAGAAGACAGAAACCTTCTCTACCGCCGCTGACAACCAGACTTCAGTAGAGATTCATATTTTGCAGGGAGAACGCCCCATGGCAAAAGACAACCGTACCATCGGCCGCTTCCATCTGGATGGAATCCCCACTGCACCCCGCGGTATGCCTCAGATTGAAGTGATGTTCGACATTGACGCCAACGGTATTCTTAATGTTTCAGCCAAGGATAAAGCCACAGGAAAATCTCAAAACATCAGGATTGAAGCATCAAGTGGACTTAGCGAAGATGAAATCCAGAAGATGAAAAGAGAAGCTGAAGAAAATGCTGACAAGGACAAAAAGGTTAAAGAAGAAACCGAGAAAGTAAATGCAGCAGACAGCCTGATTTTCCAGACTGAAAAGCAGCTGAAGGAATTTGGCGATAAAGTTCCTGCAGAAAAGAAAGAACCTATTGAGAAAGCACTGGAGGAATTGAAAGCTGCCCATAAAAACAAAGAACTCGCAGCAATTGATACCGCCATGGCAGCCCTTAACGGAGCATGGCAGGCAGCAAGTGCCGAGATGTATAATG
Source organism: Bacteroidales bacterium (assembly GCA_007132395.1). Lineage (GTDB taxonomy): Bacteria > Bacteroidota > Bacteroidia > Bacteroidales > UBA7960 > SKVR01. Next base: position 2,561 of record SLOR01000235.1, on the reverse strand, counting down.
CAACTCAGGGTCAGGGTCAGGAAGGCGAACCACAGGGTGAGCCTCAGCAGGATCCATCAGACAAAGGAGGAAAAGACGATGGAGAAGTAACCGATGTTGACTTTGAAGAAGTAAAGTAATCCTTTGGTCATGCATATAAAAACAGGCTGCACTTGCTAATACAGTGCAGCCTGTTTTTTTTGCGGTAATTTTTATGATGTCAGTTTTTTGGCGTAAGCCAGGGCTTTATCATAATCGGGTTGATCCCCTATTTCTTTTACAATTTCAACATATCTTACCATATCATACTGATCAATGATAATTACGCCCCGGGCCAGTTGCCTGAGTTCCTCAATAAGAAAGCCGTATTTAATGCCAAAATCGGTTTCCCTGTGATCTGATACTGTAATCACTTTGTCAATACCCTCTGCTGCACAAAACCGTTTAAGTGCAGTGGGCAAATCGCACGAAATGGTAATAATCTGCACATTGTTAAGTTTTGTAGCCTCCAGGTTAAACCTGCGGGTTTGCTGTGCACATATATCTGTATCCACAGAGGTGACAGAAGAGATTACCCTGACTTTACCCTGATAATCACTCAGTTTTACCGGGTTCATATCTATACCAATGGCTATAAAGTTCTTGGCATGGCTGCCTGTTTTTATAATTTTCCCCAACAGGGTCAAAGGCTTACCACCCAATGTAACTACATTTGAATTCCTTTTCATATCTACCGTTTTTATGGTTTATCAACTACACCCAAATATATCCATTTTAACACTAATTTACTAATTATTTTATGTTTAATAAAGTTTTTTAACCAACGAAATGGTGTTTTAAAAACACAGACAAAAAAACAGCATATTTTCCTATTACTCAGTATCCATGCGTCTCAATCTAATTGAATATCTATAAATAAAAAACAGCAGTATTCCCTTCAAATGGGGTACTGCTGTTCTTATATGATGTGGTTTTGGAAGGTCTGATTCAATTTCGCAAATGCGAAAAAGCAGAAAACCTGTTAATTTTCTATCCTTGCAATCAAATCTTACTTTCTGTCAAAGAATGGGTTCTTGGAAGAAGCACTGAGAGGAATCCCCCAAATCACCTTAATATCTTTACTGAGTATTTCCATGTTTAAGGCTGCCACACCGATGGTATGCATAATCCGGTTGTCTACCCTGTTATCGGCAGCAACGGCCACTGCCGAACCTACGGCAATGCCCAAATCACCAATATTGTAAACACATGGCACCAGCGGGTACTTTTCTTTGGTAGTGCAATCAGCAAAACCACAAAGGCTGCATATTTTGAGCCCCAGGGTTTTTATACGTGTACCTATCAGAACCACGGCATCGGCGTGGGAGAGCACATTGTCGGCATCGCGAATAAAAATATCATACTCTTTTTGCTCACCAATTTTACGCATTTCCATGCCCAGCAGGCGTACATCATTATCGGTAAGGATTGCCATTTCCAGGTTGTCGGCGCCTTTGCCCTTGGGGGCTGTGCGGGCTGCAATCAGCATTTTCTTTGCAATGTCGATAAGGGTATTTTGTCTTTCGTCGGTTTCTTTTAGTATAGCCATATACTTGGTTTTAAGTTTGGCCTAAATTTAATAAAAAGCCCGGTTAATTTGTCGTTAACCGGGCCTTTTTTATTAAATTATGTTGGTTTTACACATCTGTAAACTTGGCTAAGCTTTCAATAAAGCGAAGGGGCACAACACTTTCGTGTTTCTGGTTATCATATTTGCCAATCACAATTTCTACAATATTGTCACTATTGGCGGGTTTGTTTTCTGTGCTGTACAAATCCGCACGGTGCAACATCAAAATCACATCGGAAATTTCTGCCAGAAATACGGGCAAATCTTTCAGAGAGGGTTTTGCTGTTTGGTCGCCGTTATAAAACCCGGGAAGTTGCGAAAACAAAACAATAGGAACATTAAGTTCGCGTGCAATATCCTTAATCACATGTACTATCTTGCTAAGTTGCTCCTCACGCGAATCGGTATCGGTAATGCTTGTGGAAAGCAATTCCAGGTAATCAATGATTATGAGATCAATATTATTCATAATCTTAAGCTGCCTTGACTTTTTCAACAGTTCATCAACAGACAGGTGGGGTGTATCATCAAGAAACATGTTAGCTTTAGCGATATGATTCACCAGTGCGTACATGTGGTCTTTCTCGCTGGGTTTAAACTTCCCCTTAAGAAGTTTATCAAGCGACATTCCGGTTTCACTCTCAATAAGGCGGTTGGTAATTTTTGCACTGGATCTCTCGGGCGAGAAAACGGCAACAGAGTGGTTGTTTTTTATGGCCACATTGTTGGCTATTGAAAGCATCAGGGCTGTTTTTCCCATTCCGGGCTTTACAGCAATTGTGGTAAGTTCTCCTTTTCTGAATCCTGATATTTTTGCATCAATATCTCTGAAACCGGTGGGTAAGCCGTTGGAAATCTGGTTTTCACCAAAATTTTGTTGAAGTGCCTGATTCACCATATCTCTTAAACTGGCAAACTCAAACACTTCTGAACGCTCTGTGATTTCTAAGGTATTTTGTTCCATAGCTTATGG
>SLOR01000248.1 GCA_007132395.1 Bacteroidales bacterium | reverse complement strand
AAGGTGGGATACAAATGGGATTTTGCCCGGCGCTTTTACCTTAATCTACAGCCCGGCATAGGCCATGCCCTTTACCTGCAACAGGACTGGCCCGGGGTGGATAAGGAACCTTATGGGAAGTTCGTAAGGGAGTCTGTCATTTTTGTGCCGCAGGTCTTGGTGGGGGTTCATTTGTAGTAGCATGATTATTGTCCGTTTTTGGGCAATATTGTCCGATTTTGTTCAATGAAAACTAAATCGGTAAAATAGTTAAAGTCAAAGTATAGAGAATTAATGTTTTGAAAATAAGTTTGATGTGTTTGTTGGCAATATGTTTGATGAGCCGTGTTGGCCTCAGTGCATTCATCACGTGCTGAGTGCATTGCATACAAATCATATTAACCAATACACTATTTATGTTCAAGTATTTTCTCCTCCTGAGCTTTCGCAACAGTTTGCGGGAGTTTAAAATTACCCTTATCAATTTATTAGGACTTTCACTGGGTATGGCAGCGGTAATTCTGCTATATCTTTACATGGTGCATGAGCTGAGTTTTGAGAAAATGCACAGTCAGCGCGACAAGATTTATCGTGTTATAACCCAGATGGAGGGTGATGAAGGCGGTCAGGCTCCCTTTACGCACGGTGCTGTAGGGCCCGTTGTTGCCGACGAAATTCCGGAAATAAAAAGTTTTGTGCGTATTGCAGAAAACAATACGGCTGCCATTCGTGGAGAAACACGCATCGGCGATTTGAAAATGCTTATGGTGGATTCTACCTTTTTTAACTTCTTCGATTTTGAAGTGAAGCAGGGGGTGGGGAATGCGTCACTGAAGCATTCGCGTCAGGCTGTAATCACCGAGTCCCTTGCCCAAAGGTTGTTTCCCGGAGAAGACCCGGTAGGTCAATCCTTCGAGCTTACGCTGCTGGAGGTTGATTTACTTGCCGGGCAAATGAACCAAAGCAGAAAACAATACCATGTGGGTGCACTTATGGAGCAACCTCCATCCAACACCCATTTGCAGTTTGACTTGCTGGTTCCGGTCAATGATATGGATTCCATGATGTTCAACTTTGGTGGATTCATCTTTGCGACTTATTTTTTGCTGGACCAGCCTATGCATGCAGATTTGCACGACAAAATTGCCGGCAGGGCCCGTGAAATCGCTGCCGAGCCCTTACGCACCCAAACCCTCATGGATATGCTAAGTGTAGACTTGCAGGGGCTAAATGATATTCGCTTCGGGCAGATTATGGCACATGACATTAGTCCGCAGGGAAATAAGCAAACAGTAGTCTTGTTTATGGTACTGGCTGTATTCATCCTTATCATTGTTTTAGCCAACTTTATTAACCTGAGTACAGCGCGGTCCGAAAAAAGGATGGTAGAGGCGGGCATACGTAAAGTATTGGGTAGCGACCGACGTGATATTATCTTACATTATATTGGTGAGTCGGTATTAATAACTTTTGTGGGCGTGCTCATATCACTTATAGTCATTGAAGCCTTTTTGCCTGCCATATCTGGCATGTGGGGAAATAAGTTATACCTGGGCTCCTTTCTGAATATCCGATTCTTTGGTTCCATATTGCTGTTTACACTGCTTACAGGGGTGCTGGCCGGAATTTATCCTGCGCTTCACTTTTCAAAATTTCAACCGGGTGCAGTGCTGAAAGGGCGGTTTTTCAGCGGGCAGTCCAGGCCTGTAATGCGTTATACACTTGTGGTGTTTCAGTTCGCCATTTCTGTATTCCTGGTGATTTGTGTGTGGATATTCTTCGACCAGCTCAGCTTTATGCAAAAGAAAGATAATCGCATTGATACCGAAAATGTTCTGGTGTTTAATAATCTTACCCCTGGTATTAAAAATTCTTTTATGTCACTCCGGGAAGAATTACAGATGAACCCCCGGGTTGAGCATGTGATTGCCGCTACAGGTATGCCGGGGATGGAAGGCTTTGGCGTTCCCCTGCGCCGTGCCGATCAGGGGCAGGAAGACGAAATCAGTGCCACGAGCTTTGCTGCTTTGGGGAATTATAAAGAGTTCTTCAACCTTAAACTGAAAAAGGGCAATTGGCTGGATGAAAGAGGGCAACGGGGTGGTTTGGAGTTTGTAATCAACGAAACAGCTTCCCGGCGACTGGGCTATGAGAACCCCATTGGCCAGGACATGGTGTTTTACAATAGCACAGGGAAAATAGTGGGTGTGGTAGAAGATTTTCATTTTGAATCGCGCCATTATCCTATTCGTCCGCTGGTGTTTACTCCTGCCTTCGGCGATTTTCAACTGCTGGCAGTAAAAGTGAACAGGGAAGAGATGGAGAAAACAAGGGCTGAAATTGTGGATGTTCTCCAAAAAGCGGATAGGGCCTTTGCCTCTGAAGGTGTATGGCTTGATCAGATTTTACAAAGACATTACGCTGCAGAAAACCGCATTTTCAAGATTACCCGGATGGGTTCGATAATGGCTGTGCTGATAGGTTTAATAGGATTGATTGGTTTAACCAGCTACCTCATACTGGCCCGCAAAAAAGAAATATGTATCAGGAAGGTCATAGGTGCAGGTTATGCCCGGATATTATTTACATTAATGTCGGGCATGCTAAAGTGGGTAGTATTAGCCAATATTATCGCCTGGCCCCTGGCCTGGTGGGCTGCACGTTATTGGCTTGATAATTTTGCCTATTCCATTGATATTTCTCCCTGGTATTTCCTCACAGCGGGTATGGGGTCAGTAATGATTGCCATGCTGATAATTGCTTCCCAAAGCTATCGGGAAGTGTTGAGAAATCCGGTGGAAGGGTTAAGGGCAGAGTGAAAAACTATGCTGCAGAAGCAGGAAGCTATTGTCCGGGGTTCCGTTTTTCTAATCAGGAACTTCTGGAATAACTTTTAAATCAACCTTGTTAATTTTTATATTATGAAAAAAACACTCTTTATTAGTATTTTGCTGGCTGGCTGGATTATCTCAGGATTTGCCCAGCCCAGCCGCATTGAAAACCCTATCGAGGTTATGACCCTGGGAACTTTCCATTTTGCCTACCCCAATCTGGATGCCTTTCAAACTTCAGAAGAAGATCAGGTTGATGTACTGAAGGAGCCCTGGCAATCGGAAATTATTGCCATTGCCAAAGCCATTGAGGTGTTTCAACCTACGGTGATTGCTGTGGAATGGAACCCCTCCCGGCAGCAATTTACCGATTCGCTGTATAAAGAATATCGAGAGGGCAGATGGGCACTTGGTAAAAATGAAGTTTACCAGCTGGGCTTTCGCATCGCTGCGAGTAGGAATCTTGAAAAAGTATACTGCGTGGACGATATGGGGAGGCATTACCCGGAAATTCGTGAAATATTTGAAAATGAAACAAGGCTGGCCGCTTTTGAGAATTTTTATACGAATTCGCCAAACCTGCAATATTTACGGGCACGCATGGAGGGTAGAGAAAAGGTGCATTCCATTACCGAAGAGTTGCTATACTACAACAATCCTGAGGTTATAAATAAATCGCTTTCCTACTATCTTCTTCATCCTTTTCAGTATGAAGAAGAGCCGGGTGATTTTACAGGTGTGGACTTTGAAACCGGCCGCTGGTTCAATCGCAACCTCCGCATATTCCGTAATGTGCAACGTATTCCTGCGGGCCCTGATGATCGGATATTACTTATTGTGGGTGCCGAACACCTTAATTTGCTTAACTACTTTTTTGAGATTTCGGCTGAATATCAGTTTGTATCGCCCTTGCCTTTTCTGGAAAGTTTGTAGGAAGAATTATCTCACCTGGGAATGCCTCCGGGTATTTCTGGGGGGGATGATATTAGGCACAGTTGCGTGCTTTTTCACACACCGCATTAACGAAATCGGTTTTTGCCTCTGTGTATTGGTCTCTGTAGTTTCGAAATTTTACTGCCAGCTCCCGCTTGAGGGCTTCGTATTCCCGAGCTGCACCAGGATGCTGAATCAGATACTTTTTAAAGCATAGCTCGTCCCAGTCTCCGGGATATCGCACATGGATGTGAAAGGCTTGTCCTTCAAAGCCCATGTGAGTATAACCTTTTACGAACATCATGTGGGGGGGCGGACTGTCGGGTTGTGGAATGTAATGGTAATCTTCTTTGCAGATACCATCAATGATGTGTGCGATATGGGTTTTTTTGCTGACCTGGATCAGCATATCGATTATGGGCTTGGCAGCCAGGCCAGGCACCGCAGTGCTGCCAATATGGTCGATACTTTGAACGGGGATGTGGTGCAATGCTGCCTCCAGCCTTCGTTTCTCACTCAGAAAGCTAATGGGCCAGCCCGGGCAATAATCCACGATTGCCACGGGAAATAACATCCCCAGTTCTTGTTCCGACATGCTGTCAAGGCTTTTCATTTTCGTGGTCATTGCATTGTGGTTACTATTATTCCAACAGGTTGCGTACTCTGGTATTTTTAATTGAGGAATAAACCCATTGCAACTATTATACAGAAAAACTGTGCCTAATGCATTAATATGCAGAAAGTGAGACTGATGTGAGTAAATTGCAGTAGGGGAAACAATTTAGCTTGTGCGAAAACGGACAGAATCATTCCGGTTTCGTACATGTATGAATGGACAGGGTGGATGGCCTGATATGATTGGGTTTACGGTCGTTTTATCTTTTTACCCATCCCTAAAATGTATAGTTGGACGTTTTATCTGCATTCGGATGCGGACATCCGGGTTGGTATATTTGGGTGTACTGATTGCTTTTGGTGGTTGTAATAAATTGCATATCAAATTGTAAGCGTATTTGGCTTATGTTTTGGTAAAGATATGCTAAACAAAAGCAAACAGGAATGACAGGAAATTTTCTAAAACTCAGTATTCGTAATCTTTTGCGCCGTAAGTTTTCCTCACTGGTAAATATCCTGGGGTTGGCCATCGGTTTTACAGGCTTTATTGCCATCTCTCTTTATGTGATGGAGGAGAGAAGTTACGACAGGTATCATCCCGAAAGAGAGAATATATACCGTATAGTACATAATACCTTTAACAAGGACAGGAAAGTGTTGATGTTGCCGGTGCTTTTTCACGAGCATCTGGAAGGAGTTCCTGAAATTGAGCGTACTGTTAGATTTTTAAACTTTTCAATGGGCGGTACTTTTCGTGCCGGGGATGTGGAACTGATGGAGGGTAAAGTGATTCATACGGATGTCGGTTTTTTTGATATGTTTGGCTTTGAGCTTGCACAGGGGAGTCTTGAAACCTTTGATGAGAATCCTAATAGTATAATCCTTACTTCCAAAGCAGCCCGTCGTTATTTTGGTGATGAAAACCCGGTGGGACAGTTACTCAACTACAGTAATTTTATTGATTTTACCGTGGCAGGTGTCCTTGGTGAATTCTCTTTTAACTCTCACCTGGAATTTGAGTTGATAGCCAACTATGAAGGGATGCGAAGTATAAATAATCATATGTTTACTGACTGGGGCAACCACTCTACTGTTTTTTACTTACAGCTAAGAAATGATGCTGACCCACTGCTGGCCGGACAAAAAATATTTGACCTTTATGACGAGGCAAGGGGTTCTAAATTAAGAGAGAATGAATATGCTATGTATTTGCAGCCCCTGAGTGAAGTTTACCTGCAATCATCAGGCATTGAGTCAAGTGGATTTATGCGTACAGGCAATGCCACTACACTATATATTTACTCTATTTCTGCACTTCTGATCATTATACTGGCATGTGTTAACTATGTCAATCTTACCACCGCACGGGCCACATCGAGAGCCAGAGAGGTGGGAATGCGCAAAGTACTGGGTGCAGGACGTGGAGAGCTTCTTAAACAGTTTCTGGGAGAGTCGTTGCTTTTATGCCTGATGGCTTTTGTACTAAGTCTGGGCTTGCTGGAATTGTTTCTTCCCTGGTTTTCTGATATCATTGGAACAACCCTTACAATGGATTATACCGGGATGGGATATTTTTGGTTGGGCTTACTGGCACTGGTAGCTGTAGTGGCCTTTTTGTCAGGTTTTTATCCTGGGGTAGTAATGTCCGGCTTTCAGCCGCTCGATGTTCTTAAAGGTTCTACAGCACTTATCAGCCGTAAGGTACAAAGTGGTTTGAACCTGAACCTTCGCTACCGGCAGTTGCTCATTATTGCGCAAATTGCCATCTCTGTAGGTCTTGTACTGGCAAGTACCCTCATTGTTCGGCAGAATCAGTTTGCAATGCAGTCGCCGGGTTTTGAAAAAGAAAATCTTATTGTGATAAATCTTCCACAATCTCCTGATATCAACCAGAACTACCACCGGCTGAAAAACAGATTAGAAACTTATCCCTTTATTGTCAGTACAAGTGGAGGGGCGCATGTTCCCACAGAGAGTGCTGGCAATCTGGGAAGGCTTAGATTGACAGATCAGGGGCCGGAAGAAGCAGAGCCCGTATATTTTTGCCCGGTAGACTTTGGCTATTTTGGAACCCTGGGATCCAGGATTTTACATGGAAGAGAATTTGATGTGTCTTACAGCACCGACAGTACAAATCATGTGATACTCAACCAGAGTGCTGTTCGTGCATTGGGGCTTACCGATCCGGTAGGTCAGGTAATCCGGGGCTTTTGGGATGAGGTGGATAAGCAGGTTATTGGAGTGGTAGAGGACATCAACTTCCAGAGTGTGCATAATACGGTTCAGCCCACGGCTTATTTTATGAATTACAAATTCCACTATTATGGCCCGGCCACTATGAAAATGCTGGTACGTTTCAGGCACAATAACCTTAGCGAAGTGGTGGAAGGTATTGAGGAAGCCTGGGAAGAAAGTATCTCAGGATATGCAGCCAGTTATTATTTCATGGATCAACGCTATGACAGCCTATACGATAATGAGCTGCAAACAGCCGGTATGGGCAGGCTCTTCAGTTATTTTGCCATCATACTGGCAGTGCTGGGCCTGTGGGGAACAACGGCCTATGTGCTCAATGCAAAAAGAAAGGAGTTTGGTATCAGAAAAGTGTTGGGTGCTTCATCGCTGCGCCTGGCCCGTATGATTTCTCTGGAATTCAGTATTATGGTGCTCGTTGCAAGTTTGATTGCATGGCCGGTAGTGTATTATTTTATTGACAGCTGGCTGGATAACTTCGTGTATCGCACCCAAATTCATTATCTGCCTTTCCTTTTCGTGGGGTTTATGGCCTGGGCACTGTGTATGATTATTGTAAACACAATTGCCATCAGCGAGGCACGGCGCAACCCCATCGAAACACTTAAATATGAATAACCACTAAAGCGGATAGCCAACCGGATTGAAACAGGGGCTGTATTGCATGCTTATTAACCAACAAGCATTTCAGATACAGCCCCTGCTTATTTTTACTTGTTAAAAAGCCTGTTGTCAAGGGAGTTT
>SLOR01000397.1 GCA_007132395.1 Bacteroidales bacterium | reverse complement strand
TTTTTCTGTCATCATCAAAAAAATCATTATGGCGAAAAAGCAAAAAAAGACCTTTGGAAATATTGTATATTCCACCAATAAAGATGTAGATTTTAACCTTCCTGAGGAGGAGCAGGATACCTTACCGCCCCAGCAGCAGAATCTGAAAATCCTGCTCAGCAAAAAAGGGCGTGGAGGAAAAACAGCCACGCTGATTACCGGGTTTGTGGGAAGTAATGAAGATATGGAATCCCTGGGCAAGATGCTGAAAAATAAATGTGGTGTAGGGGGTTCAGTAAAGGATGGAGAAATTCTCCTGCAAGGAGATCATCGTGATAAAATACTGGGAATTCTTACCAAAGAAGGCTACAAGGCTAAAAAGGCCGGTGGGTGATATATTTTCCGAACCTATCGCACTTTTGTGTACTTAGGATTTTTTTCAATCGAAAACAGAAAAGGGGCTGTCTCAGAAGTCTGATATTTAGCGGACGCTGAGCCTGTCGAAGCGGATACTTATTAGTTAATCCGCGGTCATTTCGACAGGCTCAATGACCAGTAAAAATTTCTGAAACAACCCCCCTTTGGGTTAATATTTATTATTCCTTACGGCCTCCTATAGCGAACCGGAGGGGCAGGTTCCGACTTCAGCTCAATGGCTTCTGTTTCCAAAAGTTTGAGTGCTTCCTCCACGGCTCTTTCCAGCTGCGGGTCGCGGCCCAGGATGATATCTCCTGGTGTCTGTTCAATTTTGATGTCAGGAGCCACTCCTTCGGCTTCCACGGCCCATTCTCCGTCGGTATCAAAGAATCCACCTCTTGGCGCCATCATACGACCGCCATCCACGAAGGGCGGTGTGTCCCAGATACCTACCAGACCACCCCAGGTAGTTGTGCCAATTAATGGACCGATAGCTGCCTCGCGAAACATATAGGGTAGCAAATCGCCACCTGAGCCGGCTCTTTCATTGATGATCATTACCTTGGGGCCCCATATCCCTGCCATAGGCGTGGTAAAGGGACGACGGTCGGCTGCACGTGAGTTGAAGTAGCCAAACAACTGCCGGTTCATTACATCTATCATATAGTCTGCTGCAGAACCTCCGCCATTGTTGCGCTCATCAATCACAGCACCTTTTTTATCCTGCTGGGCAAAATAATAGCGGTTGAAGAAAGTATATCCCAGTCCACTGGTGTTGGGTACATATACATACGCCAGTTTGCCATCAGACATTTCATCCACCTTACGGCGATTCTCTTCTACCCAATGCATCATTCTCAGCTGATTCTCATTGACCACGGGTACAACCGTAAGGGTACGTGAGCCTTCATGTGTGGGGCGGCTGTTTACCCTGATTCGGGTTTGCTTACCGGCGGTAGCCTCAAAATATTTGTAGAGGTTCTCTCTTGCATTCACCTCAACGCCATTCACTTCCAGCAGGAATTCTCCCTCCTGTACAACATTGCCGGGCTGAGTTAAAGGAGCTCTAAGGTTGGGATTCCAGTTTTCGCCGTTATAAATTTTATGGAAGCGGTAATAACCGCTCTCCACGGTGAAGTCGGCACCCAATAAGCCCACGGGAATGGTTTCCACCTCGGGCAGGTCGCCGCCAAAAACGTAAGAGTGGCCCACGGCAACTTCTCCACCCATAATTTCAATGATATAATTCAAATCGCGACGGTGGCGTACATGATCAACCCAGGGCTTGTACCATTGGTAGATGGCATCCCACGGTGCGCCGTGCACATTGTCAACATAAAGAAAGTCGCGTTGCAGGCGCCATCCTTCGCGGAATATCTGTTTCCATTCTTCTTTGGGCTCAATGCGCATGCGCATATTGTCGATAGCCGAAAGTTTACCATCGCCAGGTTTGCGGTCTTTGCCCGAGGTTTCCACGATACCCCAGTTGGAACCACTGCGATACAGCAGGGATTTGCGATCATGCGCTACCACGGCTTCATTCACACTGCTCATAAAGGTTTCCGACTTTTGATCGGAAAAGCTGTAGCGATGCAGGGTTAAGCCCTGTTGATTGGGAATATTTTCAAAATAAAACACCTGGTTTTCAGGCCCGGGCAGCAGTCCGGTGTAGTTTCTCAGGGGAATATCTGCAGCAAGAGTTCTCTGCATCAACCCGTCAGCATCAATGTTTACTCTGATCTCTTTTTTGTCCTTATCATTGTTTTTGTCTCCGTTTTTATCCTTCTCTGACTTTTCCTCATCGCTCCGGGGCAACAAAGGCGACTTGTCGTCCTTGCTGAGAACGGTAACATACAATGCCCGTGTAATGGGCCGATCGTAAGCGCTCATGTCCAGCCATCCTGTATTCAAACCGTAATTGGTGCTGGCCAGAAAATAGAGATATTTGCCTGAAGCATCCCAAACCGGAGTGATGGCATCTGCCATTCCATCGGTGAGCTGAATACGCTGACCGGTTTCCACATTATACACCACGATGACCTTGAACAGATTATCCAGGGTGTGTGCATAGGCAATCCATTTACTGTCGGGCGACCATACAGGGTTAAGGGTGCGCTCGGGCCTGACAAAGCGGTCGGTGTCAATGAGGGTTACGCTTCCGGTGCTGATATCTGCAAAATACAGGTTCAGGTGGGTATCGGTAAAGCTGATGTATTTGCCATCGGGCGACCAGCTAGGACGGAAGAAGAAGGAAGGGTTGGGAATGGCTATACTGCGTGCCTGATCCATACCATCCTGACTGCCAATCATAAGCTGGTATTCTCCACCTTTATCCGAAAACCATGCAATCTGGTTGCCATCGGGCGACCATACGGGGAAGCGATCGGCAACTCCGGGGGAACGGGTAATATTGCGCCAGTCGCCATGCTCTTTGGGTACGGTGAAAATATCGCCCCGGTATTCAAAAACGGCTCTTTGCCCGGTGGGAGAAATATTGGCATTTTGCAGGGATGTGGGTTGAATATCTTCCCACCTGTGGCGCGACCATTGGAAATCGCCCTTTACCTTAATGGCAAGGGGACGGCTTAGGCCGGTTTGCGGCTCCAGGATATTTAATCTTCCGGCCTGTTCGTAAACGATAACACCCCCACCGGCATTGAGGTTTTTTACATCAAAATCGGTGTGAAAAGTAAGCTGTTTCATCTCTCCGTCAGCGGGACGGAACGACCAGATGTTGGAAGCGTAATCTCTTTCTGACAGGAAATACACCACGTCTTCGAGCCAGATGGGCTGCATATGGCGTTCTCCGTCGGTTTGCAGGGTGGTAACCAGGGAGTAATCCTCCAGGTCAAGAATCCATATGGGTTTGGCCTGACCTGCACGATAATTACGCCATTCGGGATCTACAAAACCCACTTCCTGGTAAGCCATAAACCGACCATCGGGCGACATCTGCCCGTTCGCAGCCCGGGGAACGGGCAATGCCTGAGGCATTCCGCCCTCTTTATGGATTTTGTAAAACTTCGATTCGCGCGTGGGAACTGCTTCCCTGGCTGAGGTAAACAGGATATAATCTCCATCAGGAGTCCATCCCATAACCTGGTCGGCTGCAGGGTGCCAGGTAAGGCGCCTGGGCTGACCGCCCTCCGCAGGCATCACATATACATCGGTATTGCCGTCGTATTGCCCGGTAAAGGCAATCATACTGCCATCGGGCGAAAAGTGAGGTAGCATTTCTGCTCCATCGTTGCTGGTGAGGCGCCAGGCATCGCCGCCATCGCTCGGGGCTGCCCACAAGTCGTTGGCATATACAAATACCACTTTATCGTGGCTTATGGTGGGCTGACGCAGCAGCAGCGTTTCACCGGTATTACCATGTGAATAAAGACCTGCAAGTAACAGGAGTAAAGTAAGGAATAAATTTGACTTCATAGGGTTTTGATTTTAGGACAAAGAAATAATAAAACCCTAAAGATATGAAGAAAAGGATATAATAAATGCCGGTTTAGCTTTTTCTGCGTTTTTCAAAATGCTTTGAATCGCCCCATTCGCCGTAGCCGATTTGTCCGCCGGCCATATGGATGCGGGCTTCCAGGCATCTTTTACACTCTTCGGCATCTTCGTCGGTGCAGGGCTTGTCCTCGTAAAGCAGGTAATCTTCGCGATAGCTGGTGGGCGTGAGGTTGGGCATGATGATATTGGCACCCACCTTAATGGCCTTTTCGCGCCCCATAGGGTCGATGGCCTGCATAGCCGTGGTGGCAGCAATGTTGATGTCTTTCATCATAATGCGTAAAATGGCCACCATTTTCAAACTCAGGTAAAAACGGTCTGTTTTGCTTAGCAGCTCATCCTTGAATTGGTACAAGGGCGTACTCTCGTGCTCTATGTAAGGGCCCATACCCACCATATCAATATCAAAATCGCGGAAAAACATGAGGTCATCGGCCATATCCTCCAGGCTTTGGAAAGGTAATCCTATCATAACCCCGGTACCCACCTGGTAACCCACCTTACGTAAGGTATGCAGGCAATCAATTCGTTGCTGATAATCGTGCTTCTTATCATTGGGGTGGTAGCGGCCATATAATTCAGGGTTGGACACTTCAATACGCAGCAGGTAACGGTGCGCCCCATGCTCAAACCATTCGCGATAGGTTTCCTCCGATTGTTCTCCCAAAGAGAGGGTAATGCCCAGTTCGCCTTTACTCATTTCACGGATTTGCTGTAAAAGCTCAGAAATACGGCTTACAAATTTTTTGTCACTGCGTTCGCCAGCTTGTATTACAATACTGCCAAATTTGTTGTCGTAGGCGTATTTTGCAGCCTCCAACACCTCCTCAGGTGTAACTTCATAGCGATGTGTGCTGGCATTACCTGCCCTGATTCCACAATAAAAACAGTTTTTACCACACAAATTGGAAAATTCAATCAATCCCCTGTAAAAGACCTTTTTTCCCACGTATTGTTCTTTGATTTGTGCGGCACGGGCAAACAACAATGTTCTTTCCTGCTCATCAGCAGCAAGCATACGTACTAAATCTTCTTTGGTGAAGGTGTCCTGGGTAAGTATTTGTTCTAATTTCTTTTCCATAGAAGGGAATGTGACAGGTAAACTGTTATTTTATATTTGATTATCAGCAACATACGATTAAACGCAATCCGGTACTAAATTACAAATAATCTTCGGCATTTGCATCAATTTTCACAAAGGGCGCCACGGCTCTCTTGAAAATACCGTGCATCCAGGCGATGGCCATACCGTAGTTGGTAACGGGCACTTGTGCATCAAGGGCGGGTTTCAGGCGCGATACAATTTGCTTGCGGGTAATTACGCATCCCCCGCATTGTACCACCAAAGCATATGATTCGATGGGATGAGGAAGATTGTTAAAGCCTGCCACTACGTCGTAATCCAGCTTTTTGCCCGTGTAGCTGTTCATCCAGCGGGGAATCTTCACCCTGCCAATGTCATCGCAGGCCACGTGGTGGGTGCAGCTTTCCAGTAACAAAATCCGGTCACCGTCTTTGAGTTCCGATATTTTGGGTGTGCCCTTTACATAATTCTCAAAATCGCCCTTATGCCTTGCCAGCATAATACTGAAGCTGGTCAGAGGAATATCAGCAGGGATGGCAGCATCGGCTTTAAGGAATACCTGACTGTCGGTAACCACCAGGCTGGGCCTTGGGTTGAGTACCCGTATGAGTGAGTCAACCTCTTTCTCTTTGGCTACCACGCAAATACAATCGTTGTCAAGGATATCCCGGATGGCTTGCACCTGGGGCAGAATCAGCCGCCCTTCGGGGGCTTCAATGTCGATGGGGGTAATGAGTAAAACCAGGTCGCCATAGCTAAGCAAATCGCCCAGCAGACTGCTTTTGCGGTAAGCAGTGGGAGGGATGGTATCGCGCAGACTTTGAATTACCTGTTCTTTATTGACCGGATGAAGGGAAGAAAACTCCAGCAAAGGTGCCTTACAGGCTTCTTTTATTAATTCTGCGGTTGCAGATGTGAGAGGTTCCAGGTCAGATTTGTTATGTATGATAACAAATGGAATATCGTAAGAACGGAAGTCCTCAATGAGCTTTTTCTCGAACGCTCCGAAGATGTTGGATGCGGTGATTAATACCGCCAAATCAACGGTTTTCATTGCGGCCATCGACTTTTCTATCCTTTTGCGGCCCAGGTCGCCTTCATCGTCGATTCCGGCAGTATCTACCAGTATAACGGGTCCGATGCCGGATATCTCCATGGATTTTTTTACCGGATCGGTAGTTGTGCCGGCAATATCCGAAACTATGGCAATGTCCTGTCCTGCCAGGGCATTGATAAAAGAACTTTTGCCATTGTTGCGCCGGCCGAATATTCCAATATGGGGTTTACTTTCTTTTCCTTTTGACATGCTGTGGTTTCAATTAGAAATAATTCGTTCAGAGATCTTTCAGTGAAAATCCCAGCTTTAAAAGATTTTCGGGTAAAAGTATCTGATTTAGTTTTTGGGGCTCCACCAGGTTTAATTTTTCATTGGCCTTCTGTATGCTGATGCTTTCTGCCTTCATCAACTTTGCAAGTTCTGTTGCCCGGGTATATCCAACGGCGGGCAGCAGGGCCGTGCTGATGGAGGGGCTGTGCATAAGTTTTTCCCATGCGGTGTGCGATTCTACCTCCAAAGGGAGGATAAGGTTCTCAAGCATGCTTTGGCCTGCATTTATGAGCAGCTGAAGGCTTTCCAGCATTGCATTGCCAATTACAGGCAGGTAGGGGTTGAGCTCCAGGCTGCCCTGCCCGCAAAGGTTGCTGATGAGCATGTCATTGGCGTACACCTTATGGGAAATGCTGATTACATATTCATTGATAACGGGGTTTACTTTTCCCGGCATGATGCTGCTGCCTGTTTGCATCTGTGGCAGTTTTACCTCGTATTGACCCATGACATCTGAGCCCAGCAGGCGCAGGTCGGAGGCTATCTTTTCCAGGTTCACGGCATGGGATTTCAAAATGGCGTGCACTTCCACGAAAACATCCAGATTTTGCGTTGTATCGGTATGGTTTTCACTGCGGGTAATGGGCAGCCGGGTAATATGCCTGAGTTTGTTTACCACTTCCATCACGTAATAGCGGGGGATGGCCATGGCGGTTCCTGTGGCTCCTCCACCCAGGTTGGTCACCTTGATGCGTTCAAAACATTTGGAAACCCTCCACCAGTCGCGCGACAGCGCATCGGTCCAGGCGCTGAAAAGTAAGCCAAAGGAGGAGGGTACCGCCTGCTGCATCTGTGTGTAGCCAGTGCGCAGGGAGTTGCGGTGAACACTTTCCTGCTTCTCCATGGCCGTGCGCAGCTCGTTGATTCCCCTTTCCAGGTGGTTGAATTCTTTCATCAAAGCCACACGCAAGGCGGTGGGAATAACATCGTTAGTGGACTGGAAAATATTGGCATGCACGAAGGGATCGAGAAAGTCGTAATTTCC
>SLOR01000017.1 GCA_007132395.1 Bacteroidales bacterium | reverse complement strand
TCCCCATCAGGGTACAATGATATGCAAAGATAGGGGATTTACCTTCAGGTGTAATTCTTTGCCTGCCTCAAAGGGGTCTCCGTCAATATGGGCAGGATGTGGCTGATGCTGAAAAAGTCGCACTTCGGAGGCTTTAAAGTACTCCACATAGTGGGTGCGGTTGATGAGCTTCAGAAGCAGTATCTGCCCCATTACCGGCGCTTCCAGTAAAGGAACCTTCGACATTATACATACGTCGATGAGTCCGTCATCAATTTTGGCATCAGGGGCTATTACCGCCCCGTTTCCAAACTGATTGGAGTTGGCAAAACAAACCAGTAAAGCTTTGCGTCTAATGCTTTGTCCATTGATTTCCAACACATACTCCCCTGCCTCAAAGCGAGGGTATTCATGGAGAATAATTTTAAAATACGACCAGAATCCTCTTCTTTTTACTTTGGCAAATTCGTGGGCAATTTTTCCGTCAAATCCCACTCCTGCCGCATTGCATCCCACCTGACCATTGAGGGCATAGGTGTCCATTTTTTGGGTTTTGAATCGGTTTATTACGGCTATGGCCCTGGCCAGGTTAAAAGGAAGCTTCAGGTAGTGTGCAAGCCCGTTGCCTGAGCCTGTGGGGATAATTCCCATTGCAGTGTTCGTATTTACAAGGGCTCCGGCAGCTTCATTTACCGAGCCATCGCCTCCTACAACGATCACGGCATCCTTGCCTTCTGCTGCTGCCCGGGCAGCCAGCTCGCGGCCATGCCCGGCATATTCTGTGAATTGCAACTCGAAGGAAATACTGCCCGTATCAATATTTTCACGAATCAGCTCTGTGAGTCGCTGCTTGTTACTGATACCGGAAACGGGATTTATCAGAATGAGGATGTTCTTTTTCAAAATATTATAATTTGACTACAAAGATAAAGCCCAGGTAATCTTTAGGTGTTAACACAACAATAAAAAAACCGGGAGGCCCTTGCAGGTACTCCCGGTTTTCTAAGATTCATATCATTATTTCTATTCTGTTTCGCCGGCAGCACGCATACCCATAATGTCGCGATCGAACATGTAAAGGTTGCCATCGCCCAGCAAGTCAAGCTTATCCAGCAGGCTTTGTACGGAAGATTCTTCCTCAAGCTGCTCATCCACAAACCACTGAATCCAGTTATGGGTGGTAAAGTCTTTTTCTTCCAGACAAATCCCTACGATATTGTTGATGGATTTGGTAACCATCTGTTCGTGCTCCAGAGATGCCTCAAAGGCATTCTTCACGTTTTTAAAATCCATAGGGGGTTGTTCAAATGAAGGAACAACGGCTTTTCCGCCTCTTTCATTGATATACTGGATAAATTTCAGCATGTGCTGAATTTCTTCCATATGCTGAGCATAAAACCAGTTGGAAATACCTTCGAGCCCTTTTCCATCTGCCCATGATGCCATTGCCAGATACAAATTGGCTGCATACCCTTCTTTTTCAACCTGTTGGTTCAGAACCTTTTCTAATTTCTTTGATAACATAATTATTCACTTTTATGGTTAGTAGTTATTTCCTTATACCACAAAGTTAACAAATAAAAGAATTTGTATGCATAAAGAAGATGAATTCTTGTGGCTTCACAACTTCATACTATTATAAACAGAAAGGTTATTTATTAAGGGCTTCTGCCCCACCCACGATTTCAACAATTTCGTTGGTGATAGACGACTGCCTTACCTTATTGTAGGTGATGGTAAGATTTTTCAGCAGTTCGGTGGCATTGTCGGTGGCTTTGTGCATGGCGGTCATTCGGGCGCCCTGTTCGCTGGTAAAAGACTCCAGCAGAATACGGTACATGGAGGTTTGAATTACTTTTGGAATTAGCTCATCCAGTAGCTCTTTACGGGAAGGCTCCATGATATAGCCAAAATCGCTTTGCCTTAAATCTTCGGTAGTCTCCGGGATTATCATGGGCAGAAACTGTTCACAAATCAAATCGTATACGGACGCGTTGCGGAAGCGGTTGTAAACTATGTCTATTTTCTGAAAAGTCCCTTCGGTTACCAGGTCCATGGCCTTTCGGGCACAATCAAAGGCACTTTCAAACTGCACGTGTTCGATAAGTTCATTAAAGATTTCGGCAATTTCAAAGCTGCTTTTTTTGAAAAAGTCTTCTGCTTTCCTGCCAATAATCCATAAACTGGGTTCGTAGCCCTGTTCTTTAAGTCTCTTTAAATGCGCCGAAGCAGCTTTGATGGTGTGGGAGTTAAATGTACCGCATAAGCCCTTATTGGCTGCCACAACAATCACCAGTACATTTTTTATTTCGCGGGGTGGTAAGCACAGCGCATTTTTATCTTCCTCCTCCAGAGAAAGATTTACATTGTTAAGGATAAGGCGCAATTGTTCTTCATACGGGCGCAGGTTTTGAATGGCATTCTGTCCCTTACGCAACTTGGAAGCCGACACCATTTTCATGGCGCTGGTAATTTGTCGTGTTGACTTAATGGATGCTATCCTTACCCTTACTTCCTTGAGGTTGGCCATATCCCGCTACTTATTGATTCAGTTCGTTGATGATTTTTTGTGCTGCTTCTTCCAGTACTTTTACAATGTCGTCATTAAAAACGCCATCTCTAATCTGGTCCAGCGTATTCCTCTGGTTCTTATCCAGGTATTCAAGATATTTTTGTTCAAATTCAGCCACCTTCTTCAGGTTGATTTTCCGAAGCAACCCTTTGGTGCCGCAATACACGATGGCAACCTGCTTTTCTACAGGCACAGGTTTATACTGTCCCTGCTTGAGGATTTCCACATTACGTGCTCCTTTGTCAAGCACCGCCTGTGTAGAGGCGTCCAGGTCGGAGCCAAATTTTGAGAAAGCTTCCAGTTCGCGGTATTGCGCCTGGTCGAGTTTAAGGGTACCTGCAATCTTCTTCATGGCTTTAATCTGGGCGTTCCCTCCTACCCTTGATACCGAAATACCTACGTTGATAGCCGGACGGATGCCGGAGTTGAACAGAGATGACTCCAGGAAGATTTGCCCGTCGGTAATGGAAATTACATTGGTAGGAATGTAGGCAGATACATCGCCGGCCTGGGTTTCGATGATGGGCAGTGCCGTGAGCGAACCTCCTCCTTTTACCATTCCCTTAATGGATTCGGGAACATCGTTCATCTGCGATGCGATTTCGTCGGATTCAATAATTTTGGCAGCTCTTTCCAAAAGGCGACTGTGCAGGTAAAACACATCACCGGGGTAGGCCTCCCTGCCGGGGGGTCTTCTCAGCAGCAATGATACCTCGCGATAGGAAACGGCCTGCTTGGACAGGTCGTCATATACCACAAGGGCGTGCCGACCGGTGTCTCTGAAGTACTCACCGATGGAAGCACCGGCAAAAGGAGCAAAAAACTGCATGGCAGCCGGCTCGCTGGCATTGGAGGATACGATAGTGGTATAGTCCATGGCACCATGCTTTTCGAGGATTGACTTGATGCTGGCAACAGTAGAACCTTTTTGGCCTATGGCAACATAGATGCAATAAACCGGCTCACCTTTTTCGTAAAATTCGCGCTGGTTGATGATGGTATCCAGTGCAATGGCACTTTTGCCCGTTTGGCGGTCACCGATAATCAATTCGCGCTGGCCGCGCCCGATGGGAATCATTGAGTCGATAGCCTTAATACCCGTTTGCAGAGGGTTTTTTACCGGTTGCCGGTAAATTACACCGGGAGCTTTTCTTTCCAGGGGCATTTCGTACAACTCCCCGGTGAGAGGTCCTTTCCCGTCGATGGGTTGCCCCAGAGTATTCACTACCCTTCCCAGCAATCCTTCGCCCACCTTGATAGAAGCAATACGGCGGGTACGCTTTACCAGGTGTCCTTCCTTAACATTCTTGGCTTCTCCCAGCAATACAACCCCAACGTTATCCTCTTCCAGGTTGAGTACCACGCCCTGCAGGTTAGTGTCTTCAAAATCGACCAGCTCGCCGCTTTTTGCATTTGCCATCCCGTAAATACGTGCAATACCGTCACCGATTTGCAATACAGTGCCGGTTTCTTCCAGTTCGGTCTCCATTTTGAATCCCGACATTTCCTGTCGCAAAATTGCAGATATCTCTGCGGGTTTAATTTCAGCCATAATCGAATTTGTTATTTCCTTTGTTTCAAAGCGGGTTTTTTACACCCAAAACTTTAACGGGCATTTACTCTGCCAGTAAGTGATTTTTTATTTTTGCCAATTTTCTTTTAATACTGGCATCGTAGCGCAAGTCGCCAATCATAAGCACAAAACCTCCGATGATTTCCGGTTGAATTTTTTCATGGAACTCAATCTTTTCCATGCCGGTAAGATTGCGTGCAATCACCATTGCCTTGCTATGTATGTCCTCCTTCACCTCACTCGCGGTAATAAGCGTTACCGTGGCTATATTAAGGCTTCTCTTATGCACTTTAAGGAATTCGTAAGCAATTCCTTCAATGAGGGCAGCTCTTTTCTTGCGAATCACGATGGTTAAGTAATGTAAACTCACGGGATGAATCTTGTTCTCAAAAACCCCTTTTAAGATATTGAGTTTCTTATTTATCCTTACAATGGGGTTTTGCAGAACGATTTTCAACTCTTTGGTTGTGCTGAAAACATTATATACCAGCTGCATATCCTCATAAGCCTGCAGAGAAAAGTCCTGCTCTTCGGCAATAGAGTAAAATGCTTTGGCATATCTGTTGGCAACCCGTAAGTTCTTCATAAAGATAATCTTTCAAAAGTCTCTCTGTGTGCTTAGTTTAAAGGAATATCTTCCAGCAATTTATTCACATACTTATTTTTTTTGCCGATGTCGTTAAACTCATCTTGAATAACATGTTTAGCAATATCCACCGAAAGCAGGGCGATCTGTTGCCTGATTTCTTTTTCCACTGCTCTTCGCTCGGCAGTAATGGCATTATGCGCATCATTTATCAGTTGCGAAGCTTCCTTCTGGGCCTTTTGCTGCGCGGCTTTAACAATCTGTTCGCCATCGATTCTGGCTTTCTGAATTATTTCCTCCGCGGTAGCTTTTGCTTGTATCATGAGTTTTTCCTTGGTATTATCAAGCTCATCGAGTTCGCGTTGAATTCTTTTGCTTTGCTTCAAAGACTGGGCAATATAGTTTTCCCTTTCTTTAATGGTATAAAGGATGGGTTTCCATGCAAACTTGCGCAGAATTATAAGCACCATACCAAATGCCACCGTAGTCCAGAAAATCAGGCCAATGCCCGGCATTACAAGTTCCATAACACAAGGGTTTAAAAAATAATATTGTTATCTAATCATAAAAAAAGGGCAGAACTCAATTTTGCTATGATTGCTGCAAAAGCTTAAAAAATGCGTTGCCTGTATGGTGAGGTGCTAAGCATAGCGTTAAAACCACAGTTTGAAAATAGAAGTGTTTACTGTGGTTTTAACCCCTGCCACCCGGAAACTCTGCTGCTGCAGTAAACCAGTGATGTCTGTTTTTTCTTTGTGCTTACACAAACAAAACCAGCAGACATACTACGATAGCAAAGAAGGTTGCACCTTCAATAAGAGCTGCGGTAACAATCATTGATGAACGAAGGTCGTTGGCAGCCTCAGGTTGCCTTGCAATAGATTCCAAACCGGTTTTACCGATTTTTCCGATTCCCCATGCGGCACCCCATACGGCTATAACAGCAGCTAAAGCAGCACCAAATTTAATCCAATGTGAAACAGAAACACTTGCATCCAAAAGTAAAACAGACAATTCTAACATAAGATCTGGTTTTTTAGTTAAACTTCAAAAAATGAATTTACAAATATGTATTAATGATGTTCTTCAGGAACCCCCATGCCTATAAAGATGGCACTAAAGAAAGTGAATATATAGGCCTGGATAAAAGCCACCAGGAGCTCA
This sequence comes from Bacteroidales bacterium, assembly GCA_007132395.1. Classification (GTDB taxonomy): domain Bacteria; phylum Bacteroidota; class Bacteroidia; order Bacteroidales; family UBA7960; genus SKVR01. The sequence goes on along the minus strand of SLOR01000017.1, from coordinate 1,562 downwards.
AGAAAATTCATAAAAATAACAAACAATACAGATAAGGGAGAAATGGCAAACCCCATAGAGGCTACCTTAGCGCCCAGCACAAAAATAAGGCTGGCAAACCCCAGTATAACCATATGCCCGGCTGTAATATTGGCAAACAACCTTAAAGCAAGGATTAACGGCTTTATAATCACCCCAACTATTTCAATAAGAGGCATCAGGGGAATGGGAAGTTTTAAAAATATAGGTACACCGGGGGTATTAAAAATATGCTTCCAGTATTCGCGATTGGCAAAAATATGCCAGGTAAAAAAGGTAAACATAGCCAATGTTATCGTTACGCTGATGTTGCCCGTTACATTGGCTCCGCCCGGAAACAGGGGAACAATACCCACAAGGTTGTTGAGAAAGATAAAGGCAAACAGGGTAAGCAGATAAGGCAAAAAGGTATTTACTTTTTTTTCGGGGATGGCTGTTTTGGCAATATCATCACGCACAAACAACACGATAGGCTCCAGGAACGATGCCAGGCCGCGCGGAGGGCTATGAGAGCCGAACTTTTTGTAATTTCTGGCAACATTAATCAGTAAAAAGCACAGCAGCACAGAGGTGAGAATAATCGATACCGCGTTTTTGGTAAGCGATAAATCCAGCAAAAAAGAAGCATTGGGGTCGGGTGTTACACCGTCATCCAGCACCCTTATTATTTTTCCTTTTTTGGCTCCCTCAGCTGCAATGCGAAAACCGTTATAAGCATATTTGCCGTGGTGAAATTTATTGGAAAAGAAAAAGTGCCACTTGCCTTCATATAATAATATAACCGGTAGGGGGATGCTGATATGTAAATCGCCATAGTCGGCAAGGTGCCAGTCGTAGGAGTCGAGGATGTGGTCAATAATCACTTTTCCTGCATCAAAGCCCTTTTCTTCTTTCTCTTGCTTCACAGTTTCAGCGCCATAGGTTTGTACCGGCAAAGCCATAAGCACAACCATAGCTGATATCAGAAGTATAACTGAAAAGTGTATTTTGTCGAATACGGGTTTATTTGTTTTCCCTTTGACTCCCATAGTTGGTATTAATTTCGGAGTGCAATTTATAAAATATTTCCATTTGAAATATCAGTATTGCCCCTTTTGTTGTTGACAGTTTGAAAAATCAGGGAATCTTTGAGAACAGCAATCGCTGTACATACTGACTATAAGCATAGTAAAGCACATTCTCGCTTTTATGCTATACAAAAAATACGTAAATCACTTAGATGCCTCTTTCACAACGATACTCACCTCAGTAGCTGTAAATATGAGGTAAAACAACAAAAAGGTAAGAAAAAATGCAGGAGCATCCTCACGGTTCAGCAGGCCATAAGCAATTAATATCATAAGGTAAAAAAACAGGCGCAGGGATGACGAAATAAAATAGAGTTTGAGGGATTTCCGGGCATCCTTCCTGGCTTTTTTCTCGTTAATACGTCTTGTAAGCAAGCTTGTCAGCATGAAAAACGGAACCAGCAAAAGCAAATAATCGCTTATAAGAAAGGCAGGAGAAACAAAATAATGTAATACACTTAATGCAAATAATACAAT